>JAKSQA010000074.1 GCA_024404335.1 Mailhella sp. | reverse complement strand
CGGGACCGTCGTACAGATTGTACTTCTGCACGTTGAAGATGAGCGCCCTGCGTTCCACGGTTTCCATGCCGGTCTCCCGTTCGGCCTACAGGTGCCTGAGCACCGTACGGCTGATGATCTCGTCCTGCACGTCCTTGCAGAGTTCGACGAAGAACGCGCTGTAGCCTGCCACGCGTACAACAAGGTCCCTGTAGTTCTCAGGTTCCTTCTGGGCCTGGCGCGTGGTCGCGGGGTCGGGGGCGTGGAACGGCAGCGCGCCGGTGCCGAGGGTGCTGGCAGGGCGGATGAGGTTCACGATGCCGTTCTCGCCCTCGGCGGTGTCAAGCAGGCCGCTCACGAGCTTGAAGTTGTGCACCAGACCGATGTTCATGTTGTCGTTCGACATCTTGGACACGCTCTTGATGATGGCGGTGGGGCCCTTGAAGTCGGCACCCTGCGTGGGGCTGATGCCGTCGGAGAGGGGCTTCCATGCACGGCGGCCGTTGGCGGATGCGCCGGTGAGCTGGCCGAAGGGCGTGTTGTTGGAGATGGAGAGCGTGCCGTGGCTCAGCACCGAATACAGCGTATGGTACTTGCGGTGCACGCTTTCGGTGAACTCGATGAGGTCGGAGGCGATGAGGTCGGCGTAGTCGTCGTCGTTGCCGTACTTGGGCGCGGCGAGGCAGTCGCGGCGGATATCGTCGAAGCCTTCGAAGTCGGCCTTGAGAGCCTCGTTGAGCTGCTCGAGCGTGTACTTCCTGTCATCGAAGACGAGCTTCCTGATAGCCGACATGGAGTCGGCGTAGGTGGCAAGGCCGCTCCAGACGACGCCGGGGCCGAAGTTATAGACGGCGCCGCCGGCGGACACGTCGCGGCCCTTCTCCATGCAGCCCTCGTACATGATGGACATGAGGGGCGTCGGAGCGAGGTCGCGGTGGACGCGCTGGGAGATGACGGTCGCCACGGAGGTCCACTTCGTGATGTAGCGGATCTGCTCATGGACGGCTTCCTCGAACTTCTCCCACGTATCGAAGGATTCGATCGGGCCGAGATCGGGAGTCACCTGCTTGCCGTACCAGAGCGGGACGCCGCGGTTGAGCACAAGCTCGATGCAGATGGGCCACTGGGTATAGGCGGTGGAGGTCCACTGGTACAGGCGGCCGGCCTTCTGGGGCTCGACGCAGCCCATGATGCAGTAGTCACGGGCATCTTCGACGCTGACGCCCTTGGCAAGCATCATCTTGATATGCGTGTCGTCGAAATGGACGGCGGGGAAGCCCATGCCGGAACGTATGACGTCGACGATCTTGTGCAGGTACTTCTCAGGCGACTTGTTGTGCACGCGGGTGGCCAGGGAAGGCTGGTAGATGCGCACATGGCGGACGGCGTCCATGAGCAGATAGGTCAGCTCGTTGGTGGCGTCGCGGCCGGTGCGGTTGACGCCGCCGACGCACATGTTCACGAAGGGCTGATAGCCGGCGAAGAACTTGGAGGCGCCCTCGCTCGTGATCCACATCATCTCGGACATCTTGATGAGCATGCAGCCCGCGATATCGAAGGCTTCGTAAGGCGTCATGCGGCCGGATTCGATGTCCGCCTTAAAGAAGGGATACATGTACTGGTCGACGCGGCCGATGGACATGCCCGTCTGGTTCTCCTCAAGGACGAGCAGGGACTCGACGGTCCAGACGGCCTGCACGGCTTCCCAGAAGTTCGTGGGGGCATGGGCGGGCACGCGGGCGTTGACTTCGGAGATGCGCTCCAGTTCGGCCTTGCGCTTGGGATCGGTCTCCTTGGCGGCCAGTTCTGCGGCGTACTCGGACATGCGGCGGGCGTAGATGATGACGCCTTCGGCCGTGTCGATGACCGACTTGTAGAAGTAGATCTTGTCGAGGTCCTCGGGATTCTCGTAATCCAGCTCGGCGAGATGTTCGCGGGCTTCCTGCTGGATGTCGAGCATGCCCTTCTTCATGAGGATGACATCGTAGCCGGGGTTGGAGTCGCCGCCGCCGTTCATGGCGTGGTAGGAGCAGTCGGACACGAAGGACTCGCCGGAGAGCTCCCATACGCCCGCCTCACGGTACTGCGACTCGCAGTACTCGTCGACGGACTTGCCTTCCCAGTAGGGGAAGATCTGCTCGCGGAGGATCTTCTTGTCCTCTTCGGCGACACGGAAGGGATCCTGCGGACGGGTCGCGATGGTATCGAGCTCGCCACGAAGCCAGCGCCAGGAGATCTCAGGCGAAAGCGAGCCGGTACGGGGGGCGCCGCAGGGCGAGCCGACGATGAGCTCGTCCTTCTGGATGACAAGGGGGGCCGTCTCACAGCAGCGGCGGAACACCTTGCCGCGCAGCTCTATGCGGGGAAGGCCGGGATACTTGCGGTCAAGCTCGGTGATGACCTGCGCATGATGGATGGAGATGGAAGGAACCTGCTTGAGGAAGTTCTCCTTAAGACGCCTGTGGCGCTCGGTCGGGCCGTTCGGGACGCCCGTGCCGTCACCCTCAGCGGCTGCGGGAGCAGCGGCCTGGGCAAGCACCTTTTCAGCGGTGCGTCTGATAAGCTCTTCCGACGCCCCGTCGAGGACGGTGCGCAGAGAGGCGCGCTCTTCGGCGGACAGGCTCTTCGTCGCCTCGGCGATCTTGGTGGAAAATTCTCTAATGTCCACGGAATGCTCCTTTTGGGGATACTCAGCAAGCCCCGGAGGGACCGGCAAGTTTTCTGACTATTTCGCGTATGGCCGCCCTGAGGGCCTCGGCCTTCTCTTCCGAAATTCCTGCATGGCCGCACAGACCGGCCGTACCGGCGTCCGCAAGCGAGGAAAGGACATCCTCGGCCGACGAGGCTCCCCTGCCCACCTTGCGGACATAGACGAGATTCATGGGGGAAACATTGTCCGACGTCATGCCCTGGCCGGAAAGGCCGCTGCCCTGGGTCATCGAGGGGAACAGGTCCGTCGTCATGCCCATTCCGCCAAGACAGGCGGGCGTGTTCACAAGGACGCGCGCGACCGGCTTCTTCAGGGCGAACTGGCGTATGACATCCTCGTCGGAGGAATGGATGGAGAGGGTATGCCCCGTGCGGTCGACGAGAAGGAGCTCGATGCACTTCTCGCATGCGTGCATCCAGTCGTCCTCCTCGTACCAGGGAAGGACGGGGGCGAGCAGCTCGCGGTTGTACGCATCGTAGTCGGAGACGTGCGTACGCTCCGCAACAAGCACCCTCGTTCCGGCGGGCACCTCGAATCCGGCGCGGCGGGCCAGCGTGCAGGCGTCGACGCCCACCATGTCGCGGCGGTGGCGGCCGTCACTGCGGAAAAGCATGCCGGCAAGCCTGTCGGACTGCTCGGCCGTCATGAACCACGCACCGCGCGAGGCGAAGGCCCGGCGGACGCGGTCGGCGGCGCAGGCGTCGACGACCACGCACTGCTCGGCAGAAGGAGCCGTGCCGCAGTCGAACGCCTTGCTCAGAATGATGTCCTCGGCAGCCCTGTCTATGTCGGCTGTACGCTCGATGAACGCAGGGCCGTTGCCCGTGCCGCCGCAGATCAGAGGCTTCCCGGCCGCGTGCGCGAGGGGGAGCATGCGGGGGACGGCCGTCATCATCACGAGCGTGACCGCGGGGTGCTTCATGAGCTCAAGAGCCCCGCTCTTCGCCGGACAGGAGAGCCCGGCTATCGCCCCTTCGGGGAGCCCGGCCTCGACGGCGGCGCTGATGACGATCTCGAGGGCCTTCGTCATGCAGCGCACGGCACGGGGATGATGGGCGAAGACGATGCAGTTGCCCGACTTGATCGCGGCGAGCGCGTTCGCGGCAAGCGTGGATACCGGGCTGGTCGAGGGACAGAACGCGGCGATGACGCCCAGCGGGACGCCCACTTCAAGCACGCCGCCCCTTCCGTCCTCCTTCAGGACGCCCACGCAGCGCATTCCGCGGAAGGCCCGGGGAAGCGAGCGGCACACGAAGCGGATCATGGCCGTCTTGTCGGCCACGCAGCCGTATCCCGTCTCCTCATGGGACATGAGGGCGAGCTCCTCCGCATGGCCGTCAAGAGCCGAAGCCACATGCTCGGCTATCGCGTCGAGGCGCTCCTGGGAAAAGGTCCGCAGCTCACGCGAAGCCTGCGCGGCATTCTCCGCCAGGATCCTGGCATACTGCATGGAGAGAAGATCGTTGTCCGCTATCATCCGAAGCGCTCCGGAATCAGGCCAGAAGGCCTTCGATCGAATAGCGCCTCGTCACACGGACGAGATCGCGGTGGGGGGTCGGGATGACGCATGAGCTGTAGACGTTCGTGCCCATGGCCTCCACGGCCTTGATGCCGGCTGCGACAGCCGCCTTGCATGCCGCCACATCGCCCTGGGTGAGGACCGAGATATAGCCTGATGCCACGTTCTCATAGCCTATGAGCTCGACATCGGCAGCCTTCATCATGGCGTCGGCAGCCTCGAGCATGTAGACGATGCCGAATGTCTCGATCATGGCCAGGGAACGGAGCCGCGGCTCCACGGATTCGTTCTCCACGCTGTGCACGCGTGCTATGTCGCGGACGCCGCGTACGGGACGCGGCATGACATTGTGCGCGGTGAGCTTGCCTATGGATGATGCCGCCTTCATGCCCGCATCGACGGAGGCCCTCACGGCCGCCACGTCGCCGCGGACCATCATGGTGACCAGGGTCGAGCCTACGTTCTCGTAGGAGAAAAGCTCCACATCGGCCGCCTTAAGCATGGCGTCGGCCCCGTAGATCGCGGGCACCATGCCCAGCGTCTCGATAAGGCCCATGGCTTCGGATACGCTGCCCATTCGATACTCCTTCACGGCGCACAGCCCGCCTGTGCGGGAGGAGCGCCCTATCATGGAAACATTGATACGCCTTTCCCATAGGGCAAGGTCAAGGCATTTGCGCACCGGCGCGTGATTCAATGACAATTTCTTTTTAACCTATCGAAAAAATAGTATTTTTACAATATTATTTTTCCAATATCCATGAACATATTCACCCTGGAACCACTTCTCAGGCGTCGTAAAAATCCGCAGAAAATAAATTATCATATAATTTCAGACTATTATCAAAAATCAAAAAAACATCTATAAAACCGATTCCCCTTTAAAAGGCGCTCCAAGATTCCCCTTGGGACAATGTTTGGGAGTCTCCGGCAGCAGAGGCGCCCTCCATGCCCTCCACGTTCAGCGTTAAAACGGACATGCCTGACCCGCCACACTGCCCATCCGGGGGGACAAGCCCCTCATCCGTTCCCGACAGGGCACCGTTCAGCATCCGCACGCAGAAGAGGGGAAGGGCCTGGGCCCCTCCCCTCTTTCTCAATCATTTCCTTTGGAAACCGGCGCTACTTCGCAGCATCGGCAAGGGCTGCCACGGCAGGAAGCGTCTTTCCTTCAAGCACTTCGAGGAAGGCGCCGCCGCCGGTGGAGAGATAGCCCATCTTCCCGGCCACGCCGAAGGATTCCACAGCAGCGACGGTGTCACCGCCGCACACGAGGGTGTAGGCGTCGCAGTCGGCCAGGATGTCGGCCAGTGCTCGGCTTCCCTTGTCGAAGGGCACGGTCTCGAAGGCGCCGACAGGGCCGTTCCAGACGATGGTCTTCGCGGAGGAAAGAAGCTCGGCGTAGCGGGCGACGGTGGCTTCGCCGATATCGAAGGCGCAGTCCTCGGCGGTCAGCTCGGCGACCGGCTTGGTCACGGCTTCGGCGGCATGGGCGAAGTCGGGGGCGACGACGACGTCTTCAGGCAGGGGCAGGTCGACGCCGCGCTCTTTGGCCAGGGCGATGAGGCGCTTGGCTTCGGGGATGAGGTCCTTTTCGACAAGGGAGGCGCCCATGTTGAAGCCGGCCGCTTCCAGGAAGGTGTTGGCGATGCCGCCGCCCACGATGAGGCCGTCGGCATTGTTGAGGAGGATCTCAAGCACGGTGAGCTTGGT
>JAKSQA010000073.1 GCA_024404335.1 Mailhella sp. | reverse complement strand
ACGTACCTCCTGCACATAGGCATGCCCATGCTTATGATGCCGGCGCCCGTCTGTCAAACCGAAGGGCACGGGCCGTGCCGCAGGGAACCGCCTGATCCGATTGATCCGATGGACAGGCCCGATGCCCGGCCGCCGCTGCTGCGGACATCTGCCCGCCTCGGCGCCCATGCCGCCTGTGCGGCAGGAAGCGTACTGGAAGCACCCCTCGGGGGTGTATGGGAACTACAAAGCGCGTACGATTTCGGGAAGTGAAGCGGAAAAAGCCGAAAACCGGGCGAAGCCGCCCCGCAGGCCCCATCGGAATGCCTAGCACAGCGCTGGTAATTCCTGCGGAATATCTGAAGTATTTGCTTGACACCCCATTCCGCAGGTATGTAATTTGTGGGCGCCGCGGCCAGTGCCTAACGCTGGGGCTGTCAGGAGCATGCCGCCATGATATTCGCCTCGCGGGACGTATTCCCGGCAACCGTCACCGCCATCAACACGGACAGCCCCTATTCCGAAGTGGAAGTGACCCTTCCTTCCGGGCTCTGCCTCTATGCCGAGCTGGCGTCTCCCCTTCTGGAGAAGCTCGAGCTCGCTGTGGGGCGTGAGGCCACCCTGGCCGTCAAGGCATCCCATGTCTCCCTCAGCGCGGAAGACACGGCCCTCTGCTGCCGCAATATGCTCCATGGCCGGATCGTGGGCATGACCTACGGCTTCTCCAACGCCCACGCCATCATCGAGACCGCAAGCGGCAACAGGATCTGCGTGAACCTTCCGCTCGACGTGCACCCCAGCACCTGGCTTGACAAGAACAGTGTCGTCACCGCCTGGTTCGATTCGCACAACGTCTTCATCTTCGCAAAGAAGCAGGCCTGAGGCCGACTCCGCCGGAGGCAATCCGTGAGCAACGTCATCGCGGTCATCTGGGATTTCGACAAGACGCTCATCAGCACCTACCTGCAGGAGCCGATCTTCGAGCGCTTCGGCGCCGACGGCGAAACATTCTGGAATGAGGTCAACGCCCTTCCGGAGCGCTATGCCCGCGAGCAGGGAATACGCGTCAACCCCGACACGATCTACCTGAACCACCTGCTCCGCAGGGCGAAGGACGGCACCTTCCCCGGCCTCTCCAATGCCATGCTCCAGGAGCTCGGCGGCCGGCTGCGCTTCTACCCCGGCATTCCCGACATCTTCAGGCGCACTGAGGATGCCGTCGCCTCCGACCCGCGCTGCAGGCAGCTCGGCATCATCGTCGAGCACTATGTCGTCAGCACCGGGCTCGCCGCCATGATACGCGGCTCCATGGCCATGCCCTACATGAAGAACATCTGGGGCTGCGAGCTCATCGAGGAGCCCGGGCCCGACGGCACGCCCGCCGTGAGCGAGATAGGCTACACCATCGACAACACCACGAAGACGCGCGCCATCTTCGAGATCAACAAGGGCATCCCCTTCGTCGAGGGCATCACCGTGAACTCGAGCATGCCCGAATCCAGCCGGCGCGTGCACTTCCGCAACATGATCTACATCGCCGACGGCCCGAGCGACATACCCGCCTTCTCGCTGGTGCACCGCAACGGCGGCTCCACCTTCGCCGTGTACCCCCGCGGCAGCTTCCCGGCCATGCGCCAGGTCGAGCGCCTGCGCGCCGACGGACGCGTGGACATGTACGCCGAGGCCGACTACACCGAAGGCACCACGGCCAGCATGTGGATCACCAACAAGGTGCGTTCCCTGGCCGACGCCATCATCGCCGAGGAGCTCGCCGGCATCCGCGGCTCCGCAGGCGACGCCCCCACCCATCTGCACTGATCCGCCCGCGCCGAAGCAATCAGAAGCAGAAAGGCCGGTACTGCAGACGGTTGCATTCAAGCCTGGAAATCATACGCTCCGCTGCCGGAGTAGGCGGGGGCACGGTTAGGTGATATGCTTCACCCGGTTAAACTGATCCGCCGGCAGCACCGCTTCCGCCATTGTGAAATCCGGGCTTTCCCTTTACAAGAACTCCCTCTGCCGATTAGAAGAAGTCATTCCAAGAGGAGGCCGCACCATGGATGACATCCATAACAACCAGAAGAAAATCGCCCTCATAAACGATTTCTCCGGCTTTGGGAGATGCTCCATAGCCGTGCAGCAGCCCGTCATGTCGATGATGCGCGTGCAGTGCTGCCCCGTGCCCACCTCGATATTCAGCAACCATACGGGCTTCCCGCAGTTCCAGTGCAGCGACTTCACGGAGAGCATGCCGGGCTACATCGCCATGTGGGAGAAGCTGCGCCTCCGCTTCAACGGCATCTGCACCGGGTTCCTGGGGTCCTCACGCCAGATCGGCATCGTGGGCGACTTCATCCGCTCCTTCAGGAGCGAGGAGACCGTCGTGCTCGTCGACCCCGTCATGGGCGACTACGGCAGCCTATACCCCACCTACACCGAGGAGCTGTGCCGCGAGATGCGCCGCCTTGTGGAGCTGGCCGACATCGTGACGCCCAACCTCACTGAAGCCTGCTTCCTGGCAGGCGTGCCCTACAGGGAGCGCTGGAAGATGACGGAGCTCATCGAGCTTTCCGACCGCATCGCCGACCTCGGCGCAAGCCGCATCGTCATCACAGGCATTCCGCAGAAGACCTTCCTCTGCAACCTCTGCTTCGACAAGACGCGCAGCGACTCCCCCATCCGCATGCTCAAGACGCACAAGATCGGCACATCACGCTCCGGCACGGGCGACATCTTCTCGGCCATCCTCGCCGCCGACGCCGTCAACGGCGTTCCGCTCGACGCCTCGGTGCGCAAGGCATCGCTCTTCATCCGCAGGTGCATCCTCAAGGCCATCGAGATGGACATCCCCGTCACCGACGGCGCACCCTTCGAGGAAGTCCTCCACCAGCTGCCCTGGAAGTAGCGGGCAAGGCACCCCCCGCCCCACCGCACAGCCATAAACCGCATTGATGCAGGAGCCACCATGAACAAGGCCATGACGATACTCTACAAGGTCCACGGCAACCTCTACGTCAACCTCACCAACCGCTGCCCCTGCTCGTGCACCTTCTGCCTGAGGCAGGAGGCCGATACGGTTTCGGAAGTCGACCGCCGCTCGCTCTGGCTCGAGCACGAGCCCTCGTTCGACGAGATCGTCGCCGACTTCGCCAACTACGACATGAAGGAATTCGGCGAGCTCGTCTTCTGCGGCTACGGCGAGCCCACGGAACGGCTCGACGTGCTCCTTGCCGTCGCCCGCTACGCAAAGGACACCTTCGGCATCAAGGTGCGCGTGAACACCAACGGCATGGCCGACCTCATCTGGAACCGCGACACCACGCCCGACTTCGCCAGCCTGGTGGACACCGTCTCCATCAGCCTCAACAACCCCGACCCGGTGCGCTACCAGGAAATCGTGCGCTGCAGGTACGGCGCCGGCTCGTTCGACGCCATGCTCACCTTTGCGAAGAACGTGCACCGTCATGTGCCCGATGTCGTGCTCACCACGGTGGAGACCGTGCTCACCAGAGACGAGGAGGCACAGTGCGCCCGCATCTGCGAGGAGCTCGGCGTCACCTACCGCATCCGCCCCTGGGTATAGCCGCTCCGCTCCACGCCGCCGGCGCCCACATGCGCCCCGGGAAGCATGGAACGCGCCGCGCTGCGGCAGCGCCCCATGAGCCCTGCGTAGAGGGCGCACGGCGACGATACACCGGCAGCCGCCCCTCAGGGATGACTGCGGCTGCCGGCGCTCCCCGCTGATTCTTCAATCCGGATCCTTTCCGCCGTCTCCAGGGAAGCACGGCGACAAGCTCATCGCCCGTGAGATGGAAATCCGGTTCCGCCCAAACGGTCCGTATCGTTTCCGCACACCCATATCGAAGGAGTGTTTAAAAACGCCTCACCGCTGGCGGCTTGCCATAGCAGCTGTATCATGCCCGAAGTCAGAAACCCTCAGCGGAAAGGGTGCCCCCGGGCAATATGATGAAAAGCCTTCAGAAAATAAAGAATTACAGATATATAATCGTTTTTTCCATCGTCGCCGTCGTTTTCTCACTGCTCATCACGGTCATGTTCTCCATGCTCTTCAGGACGTCCCGCGAAAGCACGGTGAGCATGGGCGGCAACAAGGCCATCCATTCCTCGCAGCGGCTGTCGCAGCATATCGCGCTCACCATGGACGTGATGCAGGACGTAGCGCGCAGGGTCGAAGGCATGATCACCGCCGACGCCCCCTCGCGGGACATCCTCGCCTACCTCAAGGAGCATACCAGGGCCGATGCAGCCTCGACCGGCGGGGGAAGCGGCTTCTACGGCGTCATCCGCGGCGAATACCTCGACGGATACGGCCTGCAGCCCGAGCCTCCCTCACTCCCCAGCGAGCGCCCGTGGTACCGCGCCGCGGCCGCCCGCGGCGGCTATGTGACCATCAGCCCGCCCTATACCGATTCGCTTACGGGCGACAGCATGTTCACCTTCAGCAAGATGCTGCGCGACGGCTCCAGCGTGCTCGCCCTCGACGTGCGGCTCGCCCCCCTGGAGAACATAGCGCGCTCCGTCGTCTCGCCGGAGGACGGCCTCGTCGTCGTCATGAACCGTTCCGGCGAAGTCCTTGCCCGCTCCTACAGCGCATGGGGCGCCGATGCCGCCGCCTCCGAGGAGTTCGAGAAGGCCCTGCCAGCCGCACTGCGGAGCGGGCCGACCGTATCGGGATTCGAGCTCCTCGCGGGCGGCAAGACCTACATGGTCTTCATCGAACCCATCCGCGACGAATGGTTCACCGCGGTCGCACTCGACGAGAAGCCCCTCTTCGACTCGCTGCACTTCGTCTATTTCTTCACCACGCTCTTCGTAGTTGTCGTCTATGTGATGCTCTTCGCCCTGGGCGCCGCCATCAACAGGAAGCGCCTTGAGGCCGAGAAGCTCAACGCCCAGCTCAGCGCCATGGCCGACATCTATGTGGCCATGTGCACCTGCGACCTCATCGGCGACACCTACACCCCCGTGAAGGGCCGCAGCGACATCACCAGAGTGGTCGACGCCGCATCGCCCCAGGCCGGCAGGGCCGTCGTCGACGTCATGCGGCACTTCTGCGCGCCGCAGTCGTGGGATGCGCTCTATGAGTTCATACGGCTCGACACCATACAGCACCGCCTGCTCGGCACGAACACGATCACGCATGAGTTCCTGGGCAACCGCACCGGCTGGTGCCTGGCCCGCTTCATCGTGGTCGACAGGATGCCCGACGGAAGGGCCCGCCATGTGCTGTGGCTTGTGGAATCCGTCGACGTCCAGCGCCGCAGGCTCGAGCAGCTGCGCCTCCTTTCCGAGACCGACGGGCTCACCGGCATACGCAACCGCACCGCCGGCGAGGCGGCCGTGAGGGAGAAGCTCGCCGAGGGCGCCCCGGGCATGTTCCTCCTCATCGATGTCGACAGGTTCAAGTCCATCAACGACTCCTTCGGCCACGACGTAGGCGACCGCGTGCTCATGACCATCGCCACGGCGCTGCGCTCCGCCCTGCGGAGCGGCGACATCACGCTGCGCCTGGGCGGCGACGAATTCGTAGCCTACGCCCCCGGCGTGTCTGGAGAACAGGAGGGCATGGAGGTGCTCGCCCCCTTCTTCAGCAAGATCGGCGCCATAGACATCCCCGAGCTTAAGGGCCGCACCGTCTCCGTCAGCGTCGGCGCCGCCTTCCGGCGCGAAGGCGACGGGCTCGGCTTCGACGAGCTCTATGCCATGGCCGACGCGATGACCTACGAGAGCAAGAAGACGCCGGGCTGCTCCGTCAGCTGCCATAGAGCGGGATAGCCGCACGGACTCCAGCCCGGCATCGGGCAAACCTGCTGCGTGCTTCTCTGCGCCTCCCTAGACCATAAAGCCCATGACGAGGTACAGGCCGGTCGCCGCTGCGGCCCCGAGCAGCGCAGAGGGGAGCTGCGTCACGGCGTGGGATCCGTTGGCGATGT
>JAKSQA010000072.1 GCA_024404335.1 Mailhella sp. | reverse complement strand
CTTTTCAGTTTGATGGAGGCCTGAACATCTCCGTCTTACCGAAAAGGTGTTTTTTATGGTTCCTCGCTATTGGACGTGGAATTGAAAGTCGCCTGATATAACTCTAAACTTGCCTATAAGGAGGGGGCTCCAGCATGTTCACACCGGATATTTTTGCCTTGGGATTGGGGCTCGAAGCCCCCTGGAAAGTTCTGGACATCAAGTTCGATACGGAATCGACACCGAACCGGCTTGATCTCCGTATCGGAGCCGATCGGGGAGCAATGTACCGCTGCCCTGAGTGCGGCGAGATGTGCAAGGCTCATGACTTTCTGGAGATGACCTGGCGGCATCTTAATTTCTTCCAACACCACTGCTATCTCACGGCAAGCGTGCCTCGAGTGAACTGTCCGAAACACGGCATCCACCGGGTGCAAGTTCCGTGGGCAAGGGAAGGAAGTCGGTTTACACTCCTGTTCGAGCAGGTCATCATGGCTCTTGTCCGTGAGATGCCTGTTGCTGCTGTAGCCCGCCAGGTGCATGAACACGACACCCGTATATGGCGGATAGTCACCCATTACGTTTCAAAGGCTGTGGGCAAGTTTGATCTCAGCAGTGTGTCCGGAATCGGGATTGATGAAACTGCCAGGGCACGGGGGCACAACTACGTCACGACGTTCATAGACATGGATCGAGAAGACCATCCCGTCATATTCTGCACCCCGGGAAGAGGCAGGGAAACCGTCAGTAAATTCAAAGAGTTTCTCAAGAACCACCAGGGAAAATCTGAGAACATCATTGAAGTCGTATGTGACATGTCTCCTGCTTTCCTTAGCGGAGTGGACAGGGAATTCCCGTTTGCAGCCGTGACTGTCGACTGGTTTCACGCCGTGCAACACTTCACCAATGCAGTAGATACCGTACGCCGTCTTGAGGCGAAGAAAGAGCAGCTTCCGAAAGGTACGAGATGGGCTATCCTTCGTGGTGATACCCGGCGGACGGCGTCACAGAAGGCTGCCCTTGAGGAACTTATGGATCGTGGCCTTCATACTGCGAGGGCTTTCCTTATCAAGGAAAAGATGCGCTGGGTCCGGGAAGCAGACAGCAAGTCGGCCGCACGTTGGCGAATCACACATTTTCTGAACTATGCCCGAGGACTTCTTGCAGGCAACACTCCTGTTTTGCAGCCCATGCTCGATGCCCTGCAGACGTTCGAAAATCACATGGAACGGATTATTGCACGCTGGGATTCATGCCTGACGAATGCGAGGATGGAAGGGATGAACGGACTGTTTCAGGCAGCCAGGGCTCGTGCCCGAGGGTACCGCAACGAAGCCACGTTCATCACGATGATCTATCTGATTGGAGCCCCGATTTCTAAACTGCTGTGGCCGTGATTTCCACGTCCAATAGCGAGGAACCTTTTTTATATACCATAGCGCATCACGAGAACCGTCTCAAAGCGCCGCATGATTCCGTTCCAGGCATCGGACAGCGATATGCCGACCGATGACGGCTCATCGGCCCTCTTCAGCAGTCGTGCCTATGGGAAATCCCGATCAGCACTCCGTTCCCGACGAGGGGGTCTTCTCAATCACCTCCATGGTGAGGTGGGTGTTTGTGAAGACGCAGATATCGGCTGCAATGGCCATCGCATCGCGCACGATGTCCGCCGGGCCAAGGTCGGTCCTGCGGAGAAGGGCCCTTGCGGCGGAAAGCGCATACGGCCCGCCCGAACCGATGGCTGCGGCACCGTCGTCAGGTTCGATGACATCGCCTGTTCCTGTGAGAATGAGGGTGCGGTCGGCATCGGCCACGAGCAGGAGCGCCTCCAGCTTGCGCAGGAACTTGTCCTGGCGCCAGTCCTTTGCCATTTCCACGGCGGCGCGCACGAGATTGCCCCCCGAATCCTCCAGCTTGGCCTCAAAGCGCTCGAAAAGCGTGAATGCATCGGCGGTGGCGCCGGCGAATCCGGCCAGGACGCGGCCGTGGTACAGCCTGCGGACCTTCCGGGCCGTATGCTTCATGACCATCGTCTGTCCCATCGTCACCTGGCCGTCGCCGCCTATGGCCACGCCCGAAGGCGTGCGCACGGCAAGTATCGTCGTCCCCTTAAGCTCCAGCATCGTGCCTCCTAGCCTTTAGCTGCTTCCTTCATGATGCGGGCATGCTCCTTCGCATCATTCTCGTATTTCTTAAGAACTGCCCTTTCCGCGTCCGTCCTGGCGGCCGATGCGGCCTTGGCGCGCATGGTCTCCGCCCTGCGGCGGTCCTGGCTGTAGAGCGCCGAATAGGCCAGGTGGACGAACCCCTCGCATATCCTGCCCGAGGCCCCGAGCGAACGGCCGAAGTACATGTGCACCTCCGCATCCCTCGGCACGTCCTTCAGCACCGCCCGGTACAGGCTCTGCGCTCCTGCCCTGTCGCCGGAATCATCCAGCATGCGCGCATGGTAGAACTTCGCGTAGCAGTCCCTCGGGCGCAGTCTGAGCGCTTCGGTGACAAGCGTACGGGCCCTGCGGATATCGCCCGCCGTATATTCGAAGACGGCCGCCTCCCTGAGTATGAGGCCGTCCCGGGGTGCCTTCGACATGGCTTCGGCAAAGAACGCCGCGGCATCACGGTTCCTTCCCTGCCGGGAGGCAAGGATTCCTCGCCCCATGAGCATGACAGGGGTTCCCGCTCCATGCTTCGAGAAGAACAGCTCCGCCTGGGCAGGGTCGCCGTGCCTTCCCCATAAAAGCGCCTGTACGCGCCTGAACTCCCCGTCGTTCTCAGGCCTTGTCCGAAGTGAGCGGTCCATGACCTGCAGATCCGTACGCAGGAGCGATATGCGGGCATTGATGTCAGGGTGCGTCGTCAGGTAGGCGGGCACGATGGAGCCCATGCCCCAGCTCTGCGAGCGGAGCTTCGCCAGCGCGCCGCCGAGACCTGCCGGATTCCATCCGGCTCCGGCCAGATAGCGCACACCGAAGCGGTCCGCCTCGTCTTCATCGGCCCGGCTGTAGCCCAGCATGGCAGATGTGCCGGCAGCCATGGACCCGACAACCGCAGCCCCTGCTCCGGCGCCGCCTCCGGCGGCCGCGGCGGCGATTCCCGCAAGGGCGCCGAGCATCGACGCGATGCTCACGACGCGCCCCTTCTCCATGCGGCCTGCGATATGCCGCTGGGTGATATGCGCCACTTCATGCGAAAGCACGCCTGCGAGTTCGGATTCATGCTCAAGGTTCATGATCAGCCCGGAGAAGACGAACACGAACCCGCCCGGAGCGGCGAATGCGTTCATCATGTCCTGCAGGACCACCTTGGAGGGGAATGCGTATGGCTGGGGAGGCAGCTTGGCCCTGATCCTGTCCACCACGGACTGGATGTAGGACGCAACGGCAGGGTCCTCGATGATGGGCATGGTCGTGCTTACCATGGCGTCGAGGTCGCGGCCCATCTTCATCTCCTCCTGAAGGCCGAATTCGCCCCATAGGGCGGACTCGGCCACAGACGGAACGCCGGCAGCGAGCAGTACGGCCAGAGCTGCGGAAACGGCTTTCCCGAGCATCCTTCTCATTCGGATCCCCCTGGCTGGCGGCCGCATGCCTCCGATGCCCGGCCCGGGCCCTCAGGTGCCCGCATGCATGCGCACGGGCATCACTGGCGGACCGGCTGCAGCTATCCGGGAAGCGGCCGCTCTCTACCGAAAAAAAACGCGCCCGCACAAGGCAGGCGCGCAGTGCTATGCGATATCCCAGACAGCGCCCGAAGGCGTGTCGCGCACCTCGACCCCCATGGCGGCGAGCGCGTCGCGTGCCGCATCGGAACGGGCGAAGTCCTTGTTCTTTCTGGCTTCCGCACGCTCTGCGAGAAGCTCCTCGACCCTTGCGGTATCTATGCCGGCCCTCAGGGCCCTCATGTCGCGCTGGCTGGCAAGATAGGCAGCGGGGTCCTCACCGAACACGCCGAGGGTCTCGCTCCATACGGAGGCGACTGCGGAGAAGCGCGCCAGCAGATCTCGGAAGGATTCACGGGCACGAAGCGCCTTGTCATCAAGCACGCGGTTGATCAGGCGCACCATGCCGAACACGCTGCCGAGGGCGCCGGCCGTATTGAGGTCGTCGTTCATGGAATCGGTGAAGCCCTTCTCCAGGGCCTCGAATTCCTCAAGGACCTCGGCGGGCATTTCGCCCTTCTTCCAGGATGCCCTTTCCGAGGCTACCCGCGCGTCGCGAAGGCATTCATACACGCGGCGCAGAGCCTTCTCGGCGTCATCCAGCCCGTCGAAGCTGAAATCAATGGGGCTGCGGTAATGCTTTCCAAGCAGGAAGAAGCGGAGCGTCTCGGGCTGGCGGTTCTCAAGGATGTCACGGATGGTCTTGAAGTTGCCGAGCGACTTCGACATCTTTTCGGAATTGATCTGCACGAATCCGTTGTGCACCCAGAAGCGTGCGAGCTCCCTGCCGATCGCCGCCTCGCTCTGAGCAATCTCGTTCTCATGATGGGGGAAGACAAGGTCCTGCCCGCCGCCGTGGATGTCCAGAGGCAGATCGAGGTTCTTCTCGCTCATCGCGGAGCATTCCAGATGCCATCCGGGACGGCCGAGGCCCCAGGGGCTTTCCCAGAAGGGCTCGCCGGGCTTGGCGGCCTTCCAGAGCGCGAAGTCGAGCGGATCCTCCTTTTCCTCGCCCACGGCGATCCTCGCGCCGGAGCGGAGGTCGTTGACGTCACGGCCGGACAGCTTTCCGTACTCAGCAAAGGAGCGTACACGGAAATAGACGTCTCCGGAGGGGACGGGGTAGGCATGCCCCTTCTCGATGAGGCGCCTTATCATGTCCTGCATCTCAGCGATGTATTCCGTGGCACGGGGCTCGATATCGGGCCTGACGACGTTGAGGCGGTCCATGTCCTCATGGAAGGCCTCGATATAGGTCTCCGCGATCTCGGCGCTTGTCCTGCCTTCGCGGTTGGCGCGCGCGATGATCTTGTCGTCCACATCGGTGAAGTTGCGCACGAAGGTCAGATCATAGCCGCAGTGGCGCAGCCAGCGCACGAGCACGTCGAACACGACGGCTGAGCGGGCGTGGCCTATATGGCTGAAATCGTATGCAGTGATGCCGCATGCGTACATGCCCACCTTCCCGGGAATGCGGGGTTCGAACTGTTCCTTGCGGCGCGTCATGGTATTGTAGAGCTGCATGCGGTCTCCTGTGATTCGATACGGCGGCGCCGTCGGGCGCCCTTCGCCCGCAGCGCGGGCCGTTTGTCTGCAAAATGGAGGGGGGGGAATCCCCCCTCCGTTCCGGTTACTGTCAGCTTGCCGCCGCCCTTGCGCTGCGCCTGAGGCTCTCCTCGCGGCCGAGGGCGAACATCACGTCATGGACGGAGGGGCCGCCGGCAAGGCCGGTGAGGGCGGAGCGCAGAGGCGGGCCGACCTGCTTGAACTTGAGACCGCCCTCCTCCACATACCTGTGGAGCAGGACGTCGATGGCCTCGGCAGTGAAGTCGGGAAGCTCGGCGAGCATGCCGTGCAGGACTGTGAGCTGATTCCTGCCGTCCTCGTTCAGGGCCTTCATCGCCTTCTCCTCGATCTCGATCTCCTCGGCGGGCCTGCAGTAGATCGTCAGGGCGGCGGCAAGGCCGGCAAGGTCGGTCGTGCGCTCCACATACATGGGAAGCATCGACTCGATCTTCTCGACAGGGAGCTCATAGCCGAGCCCGCTCAGGAAGGGGCGGACCATGGCGGCGAGCTCGGGGAGGGGCGTGCTGCGCAGATACTGGGCGTTAAGCCACTTCAGCTTCTCGGGGTCGAAGGCAGCGGGAGAGCTGTTGAGATTGCCGCCGTCGAAGAACTCCACGAGCTCCTTCATGGAGAATATCTCCCGATCGTCTCCCGGGTTCCAGCCAAGCATCGCAAGCATGTTCACGAATGCATCCGGGAAATAACCGTCCTCGCGGTATCCGTGGGATTTCTCCCCTTCGGCGTTGG
>JAKSQA010000071.1 GCA_024404335.1 Mailhella sp. | reverse complement strand
GGCGAGGTCGCTGACATTGTGGAACGTGGCCACGGCACCGGGGGTGCGTTCGCCTGAGGACGGCCCGGATTCCCGCGTGGGGGGCGTGATGCGTACGCTGAGCACATGGTCGTCGTCCATGAGGACGCGGAATGCGGGCGAGGCGTGGCGCTCGGGAAGGAAGTCGTGGAGGAAGGAGTCGAGCATCTCGCGGAAGGTGGCGCCCGGCACGACGGATGCCGCGTGCATGCCCGTGGCGGCGCTGGTGAACATGCGCCGGAAGGCCGGGTTCGCCTTGAGGATCATGCCCTGCGGATCGAGGACGATGATGCCGTCGTCGAGGCTGTCGAGTATGCTGTCGAGCGGGATGTCCTGCGGGGCGTCGGAAGGCTCCGCTCCCCCGGAGGGAAGCGTCGTCATGTCGACATAGCAGGATTCGCGGTCGGGTACGATGGAGGGCGCCTTGATCATGCCTGTGCCGTACGGTCAGCCCCTGCAGCGGTAGCCCACGCCGCGCACGGTCTCGATGATGTCGGCCGCGCTGCCGAGCCTGGCGCGGAGCCTCTTGATGTGGGTGTCCACGGTGCGGTCGTAGCCGTCGAACTGGTAGTCCCAGACGGAGCGGAGAAGCTCGTCGCGCGAGCGCACGCAGCCCGGGTTGCTCATCAGGTCCTGCAGGAGGCAGAACTGGATGGCTGTGAGGTCGACGGTCTCCCCTTCCACAGTGACCCTGTGGGCGAGGGGATCGAGGCTGACGCCGTGGCAGTGGAGGCTTTGGTCGGCCTCCTTCTCGCCGGAATGCCGGCGGAGCATGGCCTTGATGCGGAGCACGAGCTCCCTGATGTTGAAGGGCTTGACCACATAGTCGTCGGCGCCGAGCTCGAACCCGACGATGCGGTCGACCTCGTCGCCGCGGGCGGTGAGCATGATGACGGGGATGTCGGCGGTCGAGCGGTCCTTTCCGAGCTCGCGGCAGACCTCGAGCCCGTCCATGCGCGGAAGCATGACGTCGAGCAGGATGAGGGAGGGCCGGCAGGTGCGTGCGGCCTCGAGCGCGGCCACGCCGTCGGCGGCGGATTCGGTCTCGTAGCCCTCGCGGCGGAGATTGAATGCGAGAAGGTCTCGGATGTCCTGTTCGTCGTCGACGACGAGTATCAGCGGAGCGCTCATGGAAGGATCCTCGGCAAGATCATGCGGCCCTGGCGGCCTTTCCGAAACAATGCCAAAAATCGGAAGAGAGCACAAGATTGACACAAAAATGTCAAGGAAGTGCCGCAATAGCCCGCGGAATTCGGCCCGCAAAAGGCTTTGTGTCACCGTGCTGTCACAGAACTGCCATATTGCTGCCCTTGATTGGACACGTCCATGGAGTAGAAAATAAAGTGACCTTGCCCAAGCCGCCTTTGCCGCGCGGCCCGGGCTGCAACAGTGGAATCCAACAAAGAGGATGGTTTTATGATCAAGATCGGCATCAACGGCTTCGGCCGCATCGGCAGGTATCTTCTCCGTGTAATGGACCTCTTCCCCCAGTGCGAGGTCGTGGTCATCAACGGTCATCGCGCCAGCAACTCCGACATGGCCTATCTCCTCAAGTACGATTCCGTCCACGGCCGCTTCCCCGGCAAGGTCGTCGCCACTGAGAACGGCCTTTCCATCGACGGCCGCGAAATCGCCATCACCCGCTGCAACAAGGGCGAATGGAAGTGGGCCGACTACGGCGTCGATATCGTCGTCGAGACCTCCGGCACCCTGAAGACCCGTGAGCTTCTGGCCGAGCACATCGCCTGCGGCGCGAAGAAGGTCATCATGTCCGCTCCCTGCAAGGATGCCGACTGCACCATCGTCATGGGCGTCAACGACAGCGTGTACGACTCCGCTGTCCACGACGTCATCTCCGCCGCCTCCTGCACCACGAACTGCCTCGCTCCCGCCGTCAAGGTCCTGAACGACAAGTTCGGCATCAAGCACGGCCTCATGACCACCATCCACTCCTACACCATGAGCCAGCGCCTCCTCGACGGCACGCAGAAGGACCTGCGCCGCGGCCGCGCCGCCTGCCTCTCCATCATCCCCACCTCCACCGGTGCGGCCAAGGCCGTCGGCTTGGTCATCCCCGAACTGAACGGCCTCCTCAACGGCGGCTCCCTGCGCGTGCCTACCCCCGACGTCTCCCTGGTCGACTTCACCTGCGAACTGAAGCGCGAAGTCACCGTCGAGGAAGTCAACGCCGCCCTTAAGGACGCCTCCGAGACCTGGCTGCGCGACAACCTCGGCTACTGCGACGAGCCCCTCGTCTCCATCGACTACGTCGGCGACACGCACGGCGGCACCGTCGACGCATCCTTCACCGCGGTCATGAACAAGACCATGCTCAAGACCGTCATCTGGTACGACAACGAATCCGGCTTCACGCATCAGCTCGCCCGCCTCATCAGCAAGGTGGCCGACGCGCTCTAGGCCGAAGTGTGCCGGAATCCCATTCCATCAGCGCGGTGAGCCCGCTCGGATGAACGAGGTTCGGAAGGGAGCTGCGCTCCCGGCATGCTGAAATCAGAAGAGGGCCGCTTCCCGAAGGAAGCGGCCCTCTCGTCATATCCGGCGGCCGGTGTCTCAGCCGAGGCTGATGCCGAGGAGCTTCTCGGCGTTCTTCCAGAAGAACTTCTCCTTGTGCTCTTCGGAAAGGTTGAAGCGCTCGATGTCCTTCACGGCCTGGGTCAGGTTGTAGCAGGGCCATGCGGAGCCGTAGAGGATGCGTTCCGCATCAAGCCATTTCATGGCGTCGCCGAACATCTGGTTGCCCGGTGCGGTGGGGTTGAGCATGTAGATGTCGGGGAGGAGCCATACGTTCGGGTGGGTGATGAGCACCTGGAAGATCTGGGGGACCCAGGGATAGCAGCCGTGGGCGACGACGACCTGGAGCTTGGGGAAGTCGTGGGCCACATGCTGCACGGCGACGGGGTCGGAATAGTCGAGGTCGCCCTGGAAGAAGCTCATGGTGAGCACCATGGGGATGCCGGCCTTCTCGCAGCGGGCATAGATGGGGTAGAGTACGTTGGCGTCGGCCTTGCGGGCGGGGATGGCGTAGGCGGGCTCCATGGCGACGCCCTTGATGCCGAGCTCGATGATGCGGTCGAGCTCGTCGAGGGTGGCGGAGACGCCGCGCGTGACGTCGACGCTGCCGAAGGGGATGATCTTGCCGGGATACTCGCGGGCCATGTCGAGGATGTCGTCGTTGGGTACGGAGGCCGCGTCGTTGGGCACCTGGCGGCCGATGATGACGCCGCCGGAGATGCCTGCGTCCTCCATCTCCTTCCAGAAGAGGTCGAGGTCTTTCTTGTCCGCGGCTTCGCTGCGGATGCCGTGGTATTTCTGGGGGACGGCCTCATGGCAGACCGGGCTGAATATGCCGAGCTGTTTGAAGCCCTTGTACGGGGGGCGGAGACGGAAATCGAAGATCATAGTGACCTCACTGGTGAAGAAGGCGCAGGGGAAGCGTCCCGGCGGATGAGGCCGGGGCGTCGGACGGAAGAAGGAGAGGACGTTTCCGGCAGCGCGGGCCGGGCGTTTTCAGGCGGACCGCAGCAGCCCGCAGCCGGCAGACAGGAGGGGTCACTCCCCTTGTCAGGCGGCGGGGGCCCTTTCCCGAAGCGGCGGAATCGGGCCGGGCCTCGGGCTGATCTGCTTTCAGGTAGATCAGCGGCTCCTTAGAAGTTCTCGTCGGGAGTGCACTCGAGGCTGAGATCGTTCGGGATGATCATGACGGGAATGCGGCCCCTGCCTATCAGCCTCGCGGAGGCCCTGGCTCCGCAGCTGAACAGGCGGCGGCTGTTGGGGCTGCCCATGAGGATGAGGTCGGCGCAGGCCCTGTCGACCAGGTCGGTGAGGGCGTCCTCGACCTTGCCGGTGAGGAGGAGGGGCTCGCAGGCAAGGCCCTTGAAGTGCTGCGCCGCGAATTTCATGACGTGCTTCTCGGCATCGGCGCGGCTCTCGTCGGCGACCTTCTGGAGGAGCTCCTTCTTGACTCCGTATCCGGAAAAGCCGTTGACGGAGGGGATGACGTGCACGAGCAGGATCTTGGCGCCGGTCAGTTCGGCCATCTCGCGGGTATAGCTCACGATGTCGGCGTTGTTTTCCGTGAGTTCGATGCAGCAGGCTATGGTGGAGAACGATGATTGCATGTGGACTCCCTGATTGGAGCTGCCCGGGGAGGGCAGGATTTCGTGTTTCGCTGACGGGGCCGCGGCCCCGGAAATATCTGTGGACGGATTCCTATTCCGACAGGGCCTTTCGGCAGATGTCGAGGTTGTACCTGTAGCCTTCCACATAGTCGCCTTCCGTCCGTCCGCAGCGGGCGTAGCAGGCAAGGGCGGCCTCAAGCATGTCGGCGGCCTCGCGCCAGCGCCCTGCGGCGGCGAGGGCGACGCCGAGGTTGCCCATGGAGAATGCCGTCTCTGTATGGTCGCCGAGGGTCTTCCTGCGGATGTCGAGGGCCTTCCGATGGAGGGCTATGCCCTCGGCGGCGCGCCCCGTCTCCTCGCAGATGCGGCCGAGGTTGTTGAGGCAGGTCGTCACCTCGGGGCATTCGGGGCCGGATGCGGACTCCCATATCCGCATGGCCTTCGAGACGAGCTCCTCGGCTGCCTCGAAGCGGCGCGAGGAGTACTCGGCGAAGGAAAGGGAGAAGAGCGAGGCCGCGAGGCGGGTGTCGCCGCCGTCGAGGGCGGCTTCGAGCAGCGGGCGGGCCTCCCTGCCGAGAGCGAGGCTTTTCTCCGTGCGGCCGCAGGCAAGCTCGGCCCGCGCATGGGCCGTGACGGCAAGGGCGAGGGCGGTGGAGGGGGCGCTTCCGCCTTGGCGGAAGAGCGATGACGAGGCTTCGAGCTCCCTGCAGGCATCTTCGGCGCTTCCGGAGTCGAGCAGGGCAAGGCCGAGGATGTAGCGTATGCGGGCCTCTTCCGCTGCGGAGAGATGGGCGCCGGAAAGAAGGGGGCGGAGGAGGGATTCCGCTGCCTTGCCCCGATGGGCGTCGAGATGTGCGAGCGCTGCGCGGATGGTTTCTTCCATGGCTAGTCCTCCATGACGTTGAGGCGGCGGAGTTCGGGGTCGCGTATGCCCATCTGCACCTCGGGGCCGAGATTCCAGAGCCAGCTTCCCTCCGCGGCTGCAAGGCCCTGGGCACGGATCTCGTCGGCCGTGCGGCCGGAGGAGGCTGCGATGGCCTCTACGGCGGGGATGCCCGATTCGGGATCCCCCCAGTCGGTGCGGGAGAGCCTGCGTATCAGGGCCGCGCAGTCGCCGCCGAGCACCGGAAGCGCGGCAGCGGCCTTTGAAGCCCATTTATAGAAGGGCATGTACCTCCGGCTGAGCAGGAAGGACATGGAGAGCGCTGCTTCGGCGAACCTGGCGGCGGCGAGCATGGCGGCGCATGTGTCCCCGCGCTGGAGGCATCTGGGGAGGTTGTACTGGCCTGCCTGGGCCATGATCATGCAGCGTGCCGCGATCTTCTTCCTTCGGACGTCGTCGGGCCATCCTTTGAGAAGCTCCGCCCGCATTGCCGAGAAGGCTCCGTCGGCGTCCATGAACACCTCGCCGTTCGTGCAGGAGCAGAGGTGGTATTCCCTGATGCTGCGCCATTCCCTCCATGTGCGGGGGAGCGACGAGGTGCCCAGGAAATGCCTCCAGAAGGCCTCGGCGGCCATCGGGCCGCAGCGGCCGGCACGCTGTTCCGGCCTCATTCGGACGGGGAATCCCATGAATTCGGAAGGTATCCGGGCGAACGCGCCTTCGATGCGGCTCTGTTCCTGAAGGAAGAGTGGCTCGGGTATCCAAAGGCAGAAGGCGGGGCCCCAGTCGTGGTCGCGTGATATCTCATCGTCGAGCCCGAGGCAGTCCGAGCCTTCGCCGGCGAGTCCGGCTGCGGAGCAGGACATGATGTCGGGGAGCGCCTCCGTGAGCATGGGCCTGACGGAGTCGAACAGTGCGCGGGCAAG
>JAKSQA010000070.1 GCA_024404335.1 Mailhella sp. | reverse complement strand
GGGGCGATCCGGCGCGCCGCGGGCCCCCTGCGCGCGTACGCCCACAGCGATGTCAGCGAGCCCATGACGCTTGCGAACTTGCCCGTGCCGAGCGCCACATGAGGAGGCACGCCGCACACCAGCAGCGAGGGGGTGCTGATAAGCCCGCCGCCGCCCGCTATGGAATCGACGAATCCCGCGGTGAAGAATGCCGCCATGAGCGTGATGACGGTGACTGCCGAATACTCCATGCGCACCTCTTTAAACCATTTGGAAATTCTTCAGGAAAATCAGGCCCCCCTGATAGCACGCCTTCGAAGGGCGGGCAACAGCGGGAAGGGGCCGGGCGGAGGAATCCCGCGATGTGCGGAATCCGGATGCGGCGCATCGAAGGCCGCCCCATCGCTCCGGTCGGGGGAGCGCACTGTTTGACTGAACAACCAATTTTTTATTTTTCAAATTTTATCCAATATTTTCGATATATTAATATTTCACAGTATTAAACCCCCTTCACCCGCCCCCTGTGTCGGTACTTGACTCATGAGCGTACCCTATTACAATAGCAGAAATTTTTAAGCACACACGTCCCGAAGCACTGTGATCCGGGATCTCCAAGCTCTTCCACAAGGAGTATCTATGGCACGCACTCTCTATGTCACCGCACTCGCTGCGGACGGCAGCAAGGCTGAAGCCTGCGCCGCTCTGATGCAGGTCATCAAGGCCGCCGCGAAGGCCCCCGTCGCCTTCAAGGCCGTTCCCTGCCTCGATACCGCACGCAGCCTCATCAATGCCGGAAAGGGCAACGAACTCGTCGATTCCGTCCTCGGCGCCTACAAGGCCGCCGCTGCCGATGCCGACTTCGTGCTCTGCGAAGGCACCGACTTCGCCGGCAGAAACGCATCCTTCGAAGTCGCCCTCAACGCCGGCATCGTCACCAACCTCGGCGCCCCCGTGGTCCTCGCGCTCTCCGGCGCCGGCTGCTCCGTCGCCGAAGTGACCGCCACCGTGAAGGCCTACTGCTGCCAGATGAAGGAACAGTGCGTCAGCGTGCTCGGCGCCTTCCTCACCGGCATGTCCGCCGAAGACGAAGCCGCCGTCAACGCCGCCTTCGAATTCCCCGTCAGCAGCAAGGGCGCCGATTTCGCCGCCATCCTCGACGCCTGCGAAGCCCATATCACTCCCCGCCTCTTCGAATTCGGCCTCATCGAGCAGGCCCAGAAGCACCCCATGCGCATCGTGCTTCCCGAAGGCGAGGAAGACCGCCTCATCAATGCCGCCGCCATCCTCCTGCAGCGCAAGGTCGCCAAGATCATCCTGCTCGGCGACCCCGCCAAGATCAAGGCCCGCGCCGCCGAAATGGGCGTGAACGTCGATGACGCCGAAATCATCAACCCCGTCGACTCCGCCGACTTCGAAGACTTCTCCGCCACCTACGCCGAACTCCGCGCGAAGAAGGGCGTGACCATCGAGCAGGCCCGCGAGAAGATGGCCGACGCCACCTACTACGGCACCATGATGATCTACAAGGAAAAGGCCGACGGCATGGTCTCCGGCGCCGTGAACACCACCGCCCACACCGTGCGCCCCGCCCTTGAGTTCATCAAGACCAAGCCCGGCGCCTCCATCGTGTCCAGCGCCTTCTTCGTCTGCCTCAAGGACCGCGTGAACACCTACGGCGACTGCGCCGTCAATCTCGATCCCGATGCCGAACAGCTGGCCACCATCGCCGTGACCACCGCGGAAACCGCCGCCGCCTTCGGCCTCGAGCCCCGCGTCGCCATGCTCTCCTACTCCACCGGCAATTCGGGCAAGGGCCCCTCTGTCGACAAGGTCAAGGAAGCCACCCGCATCGCCAAGGAAAAGGCCCCCGAGCTTGCCCTCTCCGGCCCCCTGCAGTACGATGCCTCCGTCGACCCCGTCACCGCGAAGACCAAGCTCCCCGGCGACCCCGTCGCAGGCCGCGCCAGCGTCTTCATCGTTCCCGACATCAACACCGGCACCACCCTGTACAAGGCCGTGCAGCGTTCGGCCAACGCCATCGCCATCGGCCCCGTCCTCCAGGGTCTCCGCAAGCCTGTCAACGACCTCTCCCGCGGCTGCACCGTTCCGGACATCGTCAACACCGTTGCCATCACCGCTATCCAGGCTCAGGCCGAAAAGGGACTCAAGTAATGGAAAAGATCCTCGTCATCAACGGCGGCAGCTCCTCCTTCAAGTATCAGGTCATCGAGAAGGGCACCGAACGCCGCCTCTGCCAGGGCCTCGTCGAGAAGATCGGCGCCGCCGACAGCATGCTCACCCACAAGCGCTTCAATGAGAACGGCGAAACCGAGAAGTTCCCCTATCCCGGCAACTACGCCACCCATGCCGACGGCATGGCCAAGGTCGCCGAAGTCCTCCTCAACCGTGAGCTCGGCGGCGTCATCGACGACAAGTCCGAAATCGTCGTCATCGGCCACCGCGTCCTCATGGGCGGCCCCGACTACCAGGAAGCCCTCGTCGATGAGACCGTGAAGCAGGTCATCCGCGACTACATCCCGCTCGGACCTCTCCACAACCCCGCCAACCTCACCGGCATCGAGGCCATGGAGAAGATCTTCCCCGGCGTGCCGAACGTCGCCGTCTTCGACACCGGCTTCCACGCCACCATGCCTGACTACGCGTACACCTACGCCCTGCCCAAGGAACTCTGCGCGAAGTACCACCTCCGCCGCTACGGCTTCCACGGCACCTCCCACCGCTTCGTCTCCAAGGCTGCCGCCGCCCTGCTCGGCAAGAAGCCTTCCGAAGTCAACGTCATCGTCGCCCACCTCGGCAACGGCAGCTCCCTTTCCGCCGTCCGCGCCGGCAAATGCGTCGACACCTCCATGGGCACCACTCCCCTCCAGGGCGTTGTGATGGGCACCCGCTGCGGCGACATCGATCCCGCGCTCGTTCCCTTCCTCATGAAGAACGAAGGCCTCACCACCGACCAGATGGACGCCCTGATGAACAAGAAGTCCGGCTACCTCGGCCTCTGCGGCCACAGCGACTGCCGCGAAATCGAAGCGGGCATGGCCGCCGGCGATGCCGACTGCAAGCTCACCTACGAAGTGCAGTGCTACTCCGTCAGGAAGTACGTCGGCGCCTTCATGGCCGCCCTCGGCCACACCGTCATCATCGCCTTCGCGGGCGGCATCCGTGAGAACGCCGCCGGCGTGCGCGCCAAGATCCTTGAGAACCTTGAGGAATTCGGCATCGAGATCGACCCCGAACTCAACAAGATCCGCAGCGGCGAGCCCCACTTCATCAGCAAGCCCGGCTCCCGCGTCAAGGTCGCCGTCATCCCCACCGACGAAGAGCTCGAGATCTCCCGCATCTCCCTCGAGATCGTCGGCAAGTAAGCGCCTGACACTCTGACCTATCCGAAAGCCCCGCCCTGCGGGGCTTTCTTTTTCAATGTGAATAATCCCCCAGCTCTTGCACTGCATACGGGCATGCCGTATATTCGGACAAATCATCCTTCAGGAGAAGTCTATGGCCATTTCCATCATCGTCATGGGCGCCGCCGGCAGAATGGGCACCAACATCGCCCGCCTGGTCGAAGCGGCCGAAGATCTCACCCTCGCAGCCGTCATCGAGCGCCCCGAGGCGGAAGCCGGCCTCGCGGCCTACTCGGCCAGAGGCATCCTCGCCTCCAGCAGCCTTGCCGAAGTGCTGCCGAAGTGCCCCGGCGCCGTCATCATCGACTTCACGGCTCCCGAAGCCACCATGGCGAACACCCGCGCCGCCGTAGCCGCAGGCTGCCCCATCGTCATCGGCACCACCGGCTTCTCCGACGAACAGCTCGCCGAGCTCAATGAGCTCGCCGCCAAAGGCCCCGTCTTCCGCTCCGCCAACATGAGCGTGGGCATCAACGCCGTCATGGGTATCCTGCCCCAGCTCACCGCGAAGCTCGGCGAGGACTACGACATCGAAATGACGGAGATCCATCACAACAAGAAGAAGGACGCCCCCAGCGGCACCGCCCTCCTCCTTGCGGAGCCCCTTCTCGAAGCCCGCGGCATGGACAAGGCCGATATCAACACGAACCGCTTCGATGTGCGCGAGCCCCGCCGCCACGACGAAATCGGCATCCAGTCCCTCCGCGGCGGCGACGTCGTCGGCGTGCACACGATCTACTATCTCGGAACAGGCGAATCCATCGAAATCACCCACCGCGCCCAGTCCCGCGAGAACTTCGCCGCCGGCGCGATCAGAGCGGCCCGCTGGCTTGTCTCGCAGAAGCCCGGCCGCCTGTACAGCCTCCAGGACGTACTCAACAGCTGACGGGGCGCCGCCTTCCCCTCCCCGCACAGGAACGATTTATGCGCATCATACTTCTCCAGCACAATCCCACTCCGGGAGACTTCCGGGGAAACGCCCGCCAGCTTGCCGACATGGCCCTCGCCGCCTGTGCGGCGGCCCCTGCGTCTGCCGAGCGGAAGACACTGTGCATCACCCCGGCCTACGCCGTCGCAGGTGTCCCGTGGAAGAACCTGATCCGCATCGGCGGATTCTACCGGCGCTGCCGTGAAGCCGCCGCCGAGCTGGCCGACATGCTGAAGGACGGCCCCGACATGCTCATCTCCCTTACGGGCGCGGAGGAGCCGCTCTATGTGCTCCTTTCCGAGGGCATGGTCTATCCGCTCAGCGTTTCCGATGACGGATACCTCAAGCTCCCCGGAGGGGGCTGCTTCTATGTTCCGGGCACCGACCCCGCCTGGGCCCATCAGGAGGCCGCGGAATGCCTGAGCAAGAAGAAGGCATCCTCCGTCGACGCCATTCTCTTCACCGAATCGCCCGTCTTCCTCCCCGGTTCCCACGAGACCCGCGAGATGCACTGCTCGGCGCTCGCCTCCATGTGGCACATCCCCGTCGTGGCCGTGTCACAGTTCGGCGCCGTCGACGGGCTTGTCTATTCAGGCCAGAGCTTCATCCTCGACAGTGAAGGCGAGGTCGCCGCCCGTGCCGCCGCATTCCACAGGGCCGCCATCGGCGCCGACATCCGCAGGAAGGAAGTCTCCGCATTCGCCCTGCCCGCCGAAGAAGGCTCCGTCCCCCCGGCCGTCAGCGATGAGCCCGACCGCTGGGAAGGCGTGTTCCATGCCATGGTGCGGGGCGTGCGCGACTATGTGCGCAAGTGCGGCATGACGGGCGTCGTCATCGGCCTTTCCGGCGGCATGGACTCCGCCCTCGTCGCCGCCGTCGCAGCCGAAGCGCTCGGCCCCGCGAACGTGCTTGCCGTGCTCATGCCCTCGCGCTGGAGCACCGGCCACAGCGAGACCGACGCCGAAGAGCTTGCCGCGAACCTCGGCATCGAAGCGAAGACGGCCCGCATCACCCCCATGATGGATGCCTTCGACAGCGTGCTCCAGCCCCTGTTCGGCGACCTCCCGGCCGTTGAGGGCGACCTCACCGCCGAGAACATCCAGCCCCGCATCCGCGGCGCGCTCCTCATGGCCTTCGCCAACCGCCTCGGCAGGGCGGTGCTGGGCACCGGCAACAAGTCCGAGAACGCCGTCGGCTACTGCACCCTCTACGGAGACACCGTAGGCGCGCTCGAGCCCCTTTCCGACCTGTACAAGACCGAGGTCTACCAGGTCGCGCGCTGGTACAATGGATGGAAGGGCAGGGAGGTCATTCCGGAGCACATCTTCACCAAGGCGCCCTCCGCCGAGCTCCGCCCCGACCAGAAGGACGAGGACTCGCTTCCCCCCTACCCCGTCCTCGACGCCATACTCTTCGAACTCATCGAAAACGGCGCCAATCCCGAAACCCCCCCCGCTCCCGGCGCCGCCCAGGCCGCCGTGCGCGATGTGGTGCGCAAGCTGGCCCGCGCCGAATTCAAGCGCCACCAGTGCCCGCCCGGCATCAAGCTCACGCCCTGCACCTTCGGCATGGAGTGGCACCTGCCGGCCACATCCAAAGGCCTCTAGCCCGCTTGCGCCGCCTCCAAGCGGCCGTGCCCGCCGATATG
>JAKSQA010000007.1 GCA_024404335.1 Mailhella sp. | reverse complement strand
ATATGCACCACTCCGCCCGACCTGTCAACACTTTTCTCCAGAAAAATGTTTTTTTTCGAACTTCATCTGCAGTTCCCAAGATAATCGGCCACAATCCCTTCACGCAGCCCTTTCTCGGAAAACCTCATGGCAGTGAACCCGGATTCCTCCATCAGGACCTCCAGTATGGCGGCTCCCGGGATGATGATCCCCGAACGCTTCGCATTCATTCCCGGAAGAGCCGCCCGGGAGGCCTCGTCCAGCCCGCACAGGGCTTCGGCTGCCTTCCGCAGGCCGGCGAGAGTCAGAAGTCCTGCGCCGCCCGGCCCTTCCTCGGAACCGCGGAATGCCTGCTCCATGCGTGTCAGGCACCTGGCGGAGCCCGAGCTGCCTACCATTTCCACAGGGCCGTGCCGGAGCATGCGCTTCAGCACATCCTCCGCATCACTGCGGATGCGAGCCTTCAGGGACTCATAGGCATCCCTGGGAACCGGTCCCGTACCGCCGGGAAGCATTTCAGCCATCCGGACGGCTCCCGCCTTCAGCGATACGGCCTCCAGAGCCCTACGCTCCTGCATCACGACTATTTCCGTGCTGCCGCCGCCGACATCGACGATCATGCGGCTCCCCTCAAGGGGCGGCATCGATGAGGAAACGCCCAGCCCTATCAGCCTTGCCTCCTCATCCCCCGGGATGATGCGGAAAACGAATCCCGTCCTCCTCCGTATCTCCTCGGCGAACTCCGGCCCGTTGGCGGCATCGCGCATCGCCGAGGTCGCATACGCCGCATGCCTCTCCACTCCACGAGCCCTGCAGTGCTCCGCGAACTCCTCCAGAGCATCGAGCGTCCGACGCATGGGGCCCGCCTGAAGGCTGCCGCTTTCGAATGCGCCCTCCCCAAGCCTCACCATCCGCTTATAGCAGGCCAGAACGGACGCCGTACGGTCCGCATCCACACGGATGACGTTCATGCGGAGCGAATTGGACCCGAGATCCAGCACAGCCAGGTCATGCGCTCCTTCAGGCTTCATCGGATATCCCATGATCCCTCCGGCGGCCATGCACATCCCTCCTGCTCACATCGACGCCTCGCCGGCCGATGTCCCGGCGGCTGCGGCCCCTGCCAGGAACATCTCCTGGGCGTTGACGGCCGGACGTCCTTTTTCCGGCTTGATGCGGGTGTATTCCATGCCTTTCTTCAGCCATGTCTGCTTGTTGTCGGCAAGCTGCACCCTCATGATGTCCTCAAGCAGCCTTCTGCGCACGCCGGCATCGAGAACAGGCGTCAGGACCTCAATCCTTCTGTCAAGGTTGCGGGTCATCATGTCGGCGCTTCCGATGAATGCGCACGGATCGCCGCCGTTCCGGAACCAGTACACGCGTGCATGCTCCAGGAACCGCCCGACAATCGAACGCACGGTTATGTTCTCGCTCACTCCGGGAATCCCCGGAACCAGGCAGCATATTCCGCGGACGACCAGGGATATCCTCACTCCGGCTATCGAAGCCATATAGAGCGCCTGGATGATCTTCCGGTCGACAAGCTGGTTGCACTTCATGATGATTTCGCCGCCGTTCCCCTGCCCGGCCGCGGCGATCTCGTTCTGAATCAGCTCGATGATGCGGCTGCGCATGGAATGCGGCGATACGAGGAGCGTCCTGTAGCTGAGCTTCTCGGCATATCCCGTCATGACGTTGAAGAGGTCGGCTATGTCCGAGCAGATATCCTGATGGCAGGTGAGGATGCCCATATCGGTGTACATCCTCGCCGTGGAGGCATTGTAGTTGCCCGTGCCTATGTGCGCGTAGCTCACCACGCCTCCCGGTTCACGCCGCACGACAAGGCAGAGCTTGGCATGTATCTTCATGCCGACGAAGCCGTAGACGACATTCACGCCCGCCTTCTCCAGCTCCTCGGCCCATGTTATGTTGCGCTCCTCGTCGAACCTGGCCTTCAGCTCCACCACGGCCGTCACCTGCTTCCCACGGCGGCGGGCCTCCATCAGGGAACGGACTATGGGGGAATCCCGGCCCACACGGTAGAGCGTCTGCTTTATGGAAATGACGTCGGGATCCTCGGCGGCCTTCCGGACGAATTCAAGCACGGGGGAAAAGCTGTCGTACGGATGATGGAGGAAGACATCGCCCGCGCGGATCGCCGCGAATATGTCGCCCTCGGGATCGGAAAGGGCCTCCGGCCTCGCCGCAGACTGCGGCGGCGTCTTCAGCGCAGGCCTGTCGACATCATACAGGGCCATGAACTGGCTGAAGGCAAGAGGCCCGCGGAGCCTGTATATCTGGAAGGGCTTGAGCCCCAGCTTGCGCACCAGGAACTCCGACAGTTCGGAGGGCATCCCCCGCGAGGTCTCAAGCCGTACCACGCCGCCGAACCTGCGCCGCTCCACCATGTCCTGGACAGCGGAAAGCAGGTCGTCGCTGTCGTACTCCTCGACGGCCATGTCGGAATTCCTGCTGATCCGGAAGAGCCCGCAGTCGATCACCCTGTACCCTGGGAACAGAAGGGGGAGATGCTCCTCTATGAGCTCCTCAAGGGGCAGGATGTCCGCATCGCGCACATTGGATTCGATGCCTAGGTCGGCCCATGCCTTCGCATCCCTGGTGCGCGGAACGAAGATGAACCTCGGGACATTGCTGGGGCAGCGGAGGCGGGCGAAGCGCTCCATGCCGTCGCGCCCCTGCAGGCGTATGATGAAATTTATGCTGAGATTGGAAATCGTGGGGAAGGGATGCCCCGGATCAATGGCCTGGGGCGTGAGCACGGGGTAGATCTCGTCGCGGAAATACGTCAGCAGGAAGCGGCGCTGCCTTTCCGAAAGCTCCTCATAGCGGACGATGCGCACGCCCTTGGCCCTCAGGCCGGGCAGCACGCTCTTCTGCCAGTGCTCGCCCGCCTTTGCCAGCAGGGCCGTGGCCGTCTTCCGTATCTCGGCAAGCTGACGCGAGGGCTGCATCCTGTCGGGAGCGGTGTTCTCCACGCCTTCCCGATACTGATGGAGGACGCCCGCGACACGGACCATGAAGAACTCATCAAGATTGCTGTGGAATATCGAAAGGAACTTCAGCTGCTCAAGAAGGGGAAGCTTCCTGTCCATGGCAGTCTCAAGGACACGGGCGTTGAAATCAAGCCAGCTGAGCTCCCTGTTCTGATAGTATTCCGAAGAAGCCGTATCCACATGGCGGGCCGGCTCGGCCCCGCCTCCCGATGAGGGGTTCCTTCTCTTCTTCTCCGCCATGGATACCTCCCTGAACTGTAGGCAGATGCCCAATCCTTCAGCGGCACAGGCCGCTCTCATCCTCATCATTGCAGAGGCCGGAGGCTTTTGCCAGAGCTCCCGCCGGGCGCGGATCGGCAGCGCATCCTCCGCAAAAGGAAAGCCCCCTGAGGGGGCTTTCCTTTCTGAAGGGCGGAGCATGGCCATGCCGGTCCGGACATCAGGCTGGTCTATTTTCGGATAAACCAGTGGTTCCCTAAGCCGTCTGCGGGGGAAGCCGCCTGGCCTGGACGATGTTCAGGGCAACCGCCGCCACCGTACAGACTATGCCTGCGGCAAGCATCAGCACCGGCCTCGACGGATCGGCGAGATAGACGCCCTCCGTCACGAATCCGCACAGGATCAGCCCCATGACGCCAAGGGAGGCCCTGCAGGCGAAATAGCGGTTCATGGCGATGGCCAGCGCGAAGAAGAACACCACGGCGGCGCATACCTGCATGGCGTCGGCGGCCGCCGTCTTGTCAAGCAGGAGCACGCCGGGAGCGTACACGAACAGGAACGGCAGGAAGAAGGAGGGGAACGCGGCCTTCATCGCCTCCACCGCCGACTTCATATAGTCGGAATCGGCCATCTTGCATGCGACCATCAGGCCGATGCCCACCGGAGGCGTGAGGTGCGAGAACAGCGCATAGTACAGGGGGAAGAGATGGGCCTGGAGCAGAGGCACGCCCATCTTCACCATGGCGGGGGAAAGGATCGTCGCGCAGATGATGTAGGCCGCAGGGGAAGGCAGGCCGATGCCCAGTATCACGGCGGTGAAAGCCGTGAGCACCATAAGCACGAACAGGTTGTTCATGCTCAAGGACACCAGGAATGTGCCGAGGCGCATGCCGATTCCGGTCACTTCGACGCATGCGACGGCCACGCCTATGAGCGCGAGGACGACGGCGATCTGGCTTCCCGAGACGGCTCCGCGCACGGTGCTTTCGATGACGGCGCCCCACTTCAGCTTCTCCTTCTGGAAGAAGTTGCATACGACGCCTATGGCGACTACGGAGATGATGCACCAGAATATGGTCTTCATCAGCGAGAGGCCGGCGAAGAGCAGGATGAGCAGAAGGGCCAGCGGAATCACGAACACGGGAGCGGAAAGCAGCATGGCCCTGATATCGACCGGCTCGCCCTTCATGGGAAGGATGTTGCGCTTCCGGGCGTTAAGCTCCGCATAGATGAGCAGCTGGGCGAAATAGATGAGCGCGGCGACGATGGAAGCCTTGACGATGCTGATGTAGGGGATGCCAGTGAAGCCGCTCATGACGAAGACCGTGGCGCCCATGACCGGAGGCAGGATCTGTCCGCCGCAGGAAGCCGCCGTCTCGATGGCCGCGGCCTGCTCCGGCGTATAGTTCGTCCTCTTCATCAGCGGGATGGTGAACGTGCCCGTGACGGTGATGTTCGCCACCGTGCTGCCCGTTATGGACCCGAGAAGCGCGCTGGAGAAGATGGAAAGCGAGGCAGCTCCGCTGCGGAAGTAGCGGGCCGCCCAGTTGCCGATGCACATGATGAACTTAAGGCCGCCGAACGCCTCGAGCATCGTGCCGAAGATGATGAACAGGAAGAGGTAGTTGGCGGAAAGGATAAGCAGGCTTCCGTACAGGCCCCACGGCGACGTGACGTCCGACGCAAGCAGGGTGATCATGCGCATCACGTCCATGCTGGGCGCCTTGAGCGCTCCGGGAAGGGCCGATCCGAAATACATGTAGATGATGCCGAGCACGGCGATGACCGGGAATATGTATCCGAAGACCCGGTATGTGAGATAGAACGCGACGAGTGCGGAACCGATGCCGGCCACAAGGGCCATCGTCGGAGGATACGTCGGATCATCAAGGATGACGTCGTACTCATGGAAGAAATAGCACGTCACCGCGACGGAGATGATGAGGCACAGGATCTCGACGGGGCGGACCCTGGCGGAAAGCTCGGCAAGCAGCAGAACGCAGAACGCGAATCCGAGATGGATGATGGCGTTGATCGACGGCTCGTAGGGGAGCCTCACGATGAAATAGAAGTGATACGCGATCATGGCGAGCGCCGTGACCGTGCACAGTCTGCGGAAAAACAGGGATACTGGGGAATGGGCGTCCATCTCTACCTCGGCTCGGCGGACTCCCGGATGGACTCCGGGCATCCGTGAGGATCGCCGGGATCCTCTTGGGAATGAAAGTCTTAAATACGCGCGCCGAGGCCCCGAAGGGCCCCGGCATCGCGGTCAATGGCTACTTCGCGTAGCTTTCGCTCACGCTGCGGAGCTTGATGCCCTTCTCATCAAAGAACTTGAGGGCGCCGGTATGGTAGTTCTTGCGGCATGCGGCCTCGTCGGCCCAGAAGGACGTGACGATGAACTCGGGCGTGATGCCCTTGCCGCGCACATGGTACTGGGCGAACTCGCCCTTTTCCGCCATCTCGTACATGATGCGGACGACTTCGTAGATGACCTTGTCGGAGACTTCGCTGCCGGCAGCCCAGTCGACGGGGGGAGTCAGCACGGCGAGGGGTTCGGTCTGGGTGTCGCCGAAGGAGCCGGGAGCGGCGACCATGGCGAGGGCGGGAACGGGGGCTTCCTTGAATTCAGCCTGCTGGCCGGCCTTCTCCATCATCTTGATGATGCGGTCGGGCTGGCCCTGGTCGAGGAAGTACACCTTGCCGCGGGTCTGCAGCTGCTCGAGGAACTGGCCGGGAGCGGCGAGATTGGGCATGTAGTCGACGGTGATGGCACCGGCATCGACGGCGCCGTCCTGGAGGGCGGTGAGGCAGGCGGAGGTGCCGCCATGGCGGAGCTCGACATCATCGGCGATGCCGGCCTGGCGGAGCATGTCGATGTAGATATGCGTATAGGACTGCTTCACCTTTCTCGAAAGCTGCAGCTTCTTACCCTTGAGGTCGTCGATGGTCTTGATCTTGGGGTCGAGGGTCACGAGCACGGAGGAGAGAAGGCCGGCGGAGGCGATCTTCTTGGCAGCGTATTCGGGGGTGGCCCACAGCTCCATGCCGGGGGTCATGGTGATGACGATATGGTTCTTGCGCTTTTCGGGGTCGCGGAGGGCAAGGCGGGTGTTGTCGCCGATGCCGGCGGTGGCGACGACCTCGGCCTCAAGCCAGTCGGAGCGCTTGTTGATGGTCTCGGCAAGGCCGTGGGAAAGAGCGAACCAGGCGTCATCGGGGCGGCCGGCGGCGAAGACGATCTTGTCGGTCTTGGCGGCAAGGGCGTCGGCAAAGGCGCCGCAGCCCATGACGGTCATCATGGAAACGGCGGCCGTCAGCAGGAAAAGAGGCAGCTTCTTCATGGAGTATGCTCCTTGGAACAGGTCATGTATTCGCGGCCGGAGCCGCATTGTTGCGATGACGGCCGTGCCGGATTCCGGCGGGAATCCGGCACGGAAAACGTGATGGGCGGCAGGCGCCGGCGGGCCGTATCCCGCCTCCCGCTACTTCAGCTTGGCAAGCAGGTCTTCGCGGATCGCGTCGATGGTGCCGCTGCCGTCAAGCTCGATATAGGTCGTCCCGCCCTCGGCGGCTATGGCCTTGAAGTAGTACGCCGCAGCGAGAGTGCCGTTTTCGACATCATAGTAGATGTCATGGCGCTTGTTGATGGCCGCCTCGTCCTGGTCGTCGGGACGGGTCTTGAGGGCACCGCCGCACACGCGGCAGACATCGCCTGCGGGCTTGATGGCGTCGATGAAGATGTTGTTGGGATGGTTGTTGTTGTTCACGCAGAGGCGGCGGCCCATGATGCGCTCACGGGCGGTCTTGCGGGGCAGCAGGATCTCGACGACGTAGTCAAGCTTCATGCCTTCGGCCTTCAGTGCCTCGTCAAGCTTGCGGGCCTGCTCCATATTGCGGGGGAAGCCGTCGAGGAGCCAGCCCTTGTCGCCCTGGCTCTTCAGGATGTCGAGCACCATGGGGATGGTGATATCGTCGGGCACGAGCTCACCCTTGTCGATATAGGCCTTGGCCTTCATGCCGAGTTCGGTTCCGCCGCCGATATGCTTGCGGAAGATTGCACCGGATTCGATGTGGGAGATGCCGTATTTTTCCATGAGCAGGGCGCCCTGGGTGCCCTTGCCGCTGCCGTTGGGTCCGAAGATGAGAATGTTCATCGCTGTATCCTCTTTGGTTGGAGCTCCGGTCAGATGGCCGGAAGCTCGTCTTCATCGACTATGACGGCGCGCCCTTCGCTGGCTGTGTCATGGGCGCGGAGCCTGTACTCCTCAAGATACCGGAAGCCCTCATGCGCGAATTCCGCATGGGTCGCCGTCCGGCTGATGCCCGGGCAGTCCTCTCTGGCCATCTCGAAGCTGACGGCATCCACGAGGTTGCCCCGGAAAAACGGCCATGCCCTGCATACGGCAGGACGAGCGGGATGGATGCCGCAGCCCTCCCCCGCCTTGAAGAACATGCAGAAGCCGTCGCTTCCGCAGCGGAGCGTCGGCTTGCCGCCGATGTACTCGGCATAGCGCTCCAGGACCTCCTCGGGAGGAAGCCTGAAATGGGCGCAGAGACGCACCAGGTCGCGGGGGCCTATGATGATCCCGCCCCGCCCTTCGCAGCACTTGCCGCACCGCCGGCAGGAAAACGTCTGCGTACGGTCGTCGAACATGGCGGCATGGACGGTCTGGAGGCATCTGTCCTCCACGACGGCCACGCCTGCCGACGCCATGAGCGCCCCCGCCTCGGGAGACCTGATGCCCTCCTGCATCCAGAATATCTTCGGAAGGACGGGCAGGTTCAGCACTTCCCTCGCATGGTCGGAGCAGTACTGCGCCGCACGGAAAAGGCATACGATGTCGGGGGCGAATCCTCGTTCAGGAAGCTCGAGGATGCTGTGCACGGTGGGAATCCCCCATGCCTGCCTGCGCACGGGGTGCACGGGCATCACCTCGAAGCCGGCATTGATCAGATAGCGGCCCACATGCTCCACAGGGCTTCCCGGGTTGTCCTTGGCCCCGACAATGGCGATGCGCCTGGCACCGGCAAGGAGCGTACGGAGATCGGAATCAAACAGCAAGGAAACCTCCTGGAATGTTGCGTGTTCCCTTTCCTAGCGCGACGACTGCATTTTTGCAACGCAAAATCATTGCCTCCACAGACGAAAGCCGCCGCCTCCCATCAGGAAGGCGGCGGCCCGTTATCATGCGGAGACCCTGAGGCCGGAGATTACATGACGCCCTGTTCGATCATGCTGTCGGCGACCTTGCGGAAGCCGGCGATGTTGCCGCCCATCACATAGTTGCCGGGCTGGCCGAACTCTTCGGCGGTGTCGTGGGCGGCCTTGAAGATGCCGGCCATGATGCCCTTGAGCTTGTTGTCGACTTCGTCGAAGGTCCAGGAGGTCATGCCTGCGTTCTGCTCCATCTCGAGCTGGCTGGTGGCCACGCCGCCGGCATTGGCGCACTTGGCGGGACCATAGCAGATGCCGGCGTCAAGGAAGGCGCGGGTGGCATCGAGGGTGGAAGGCATGTTGGCGCCTTCGCTGACGAGCACGCAGCCCTTGGAGAGCAGGTTCTTCGCGTCGGCGAGGGAGACTTCGTTCTGCGTGGCGGAGGGGAAGGCAAGGTCGGTGCCGAAGTTCCACACGGGATGCTCGCCGGCGGCGTAGTCGGCGACGGGGATGTAGGTGGCATCCTTGCAGAGCTCGGCATAGCGGGTCAGGGAAGCGCGTTCCTGTTCCTTGACCTGCTGGAGCACTTCGAGGTTGATGCCGTTGGGCTGGTAGATGGAGCCGCGGGAGTCGGAAACGGTGACGGGCTTCGCGCCGAGCTGGTACAGCTTCTTGACGGTGTAGATGGCCACGTTGCCGGAACCGGAAACGGCAGCGGTCTTGCCCTCGAGTCCGTTGCCGACGGCCTTCAGCATGTTGTCGGCGAAGTAGACGTTGCCGAAGCCGGTGGCTTCGGTACGGGCGAGGGAGCCGCCCCACTTGAGGCCCTTGCCGGTGAGCACGCCCTCATACTTGTGGGTGAGACGCTTGTACTGGCCGTAGAGGTAGCCGATTTCGCGGGCGCCGGTGCCGATGTCGCCGGCGGGGACGTCGATGAGCGCGCCGATATGGTTGACGAGCTCGGTCATGAAGGCCTGGCAGAAGCGCATGATCTCAGCGTCGGACTTGCCCTTGGGATCGAAGTCGGAGCCGCCCTTGGCACCGCCGATGGCGAGGCCGGTGAGGCTGTTCTTGAAGATCTGCTCGAAGCCCAGGAACTTGAGGATGCTCAGGTTGACGCTGGGATGGAGACGGATGCCGCCCTTGTACGGTCCGATGGCGGAGTTGAACTGGATGCGGTAGCCGTTGTTCACCTGGATCTTGCCCTTGTCGTCGGTCCAGGCGACGCGGAACATGATGGTGCGTTCGGGAATGACGATGCGCTCGAGGATGGCGTTTTCCTCGTACTTGGATTCCTTGGCGAACAGAGGAGCCATGGAAGTGACGACTTCTTCGACGGCCTGCAGGAATTCGGGTTCATTGGGGTTCTTCGCACGGACATTGTCAAGCACGCGCTGCACATAATCGGCCATGGTCAGGCTCCTTCGGTATCTCAGGCGGAATCCGCTTCCGTCCGGTTTTCGCTCTTTGCCAGAAACGCATCAACAATAATACATTTTTGTCAAAAAGAACTATTCAAAATCGGTTACAGATTCCGACTACGCTCATTTATCCCCGGAATCAAGGGCTTTTATTGAAATTCAGCGCCACAAAACCGAGTGATAACCAATTGATTTAATAAAATTTTACAATTTTGTTTAAATTTATTCGAAAAACATCTTTTATTTTCAATATGTTATATTTTTACATTTTCGTTTCGTTTGCCTGCCGCTTCTTCAGCGGCGGCGCATTCTTCGGAAAACATACGGAAAGTCCCCCGGACCGGGGGACTTCCAAACGGATTACAGAGGGCTGCCGGCACGCCGGCATCAGAGCCCGCTCTTCATCGAGCAGGTCTCAAGCGCCTTGTCGAGCGTGACCTTGTTGTCCCTTACGGTGCCGTACGTGAAGAAATACCTGTGCAGGGTCCACTCCTCAAGATCGAGGATGTCCAGCTTGCCGCGGCTCGCATCGGAGAGGAAGGGCCGGAGCGCGTCGACCACCTCGTCATCAGGGAAGACATCGCCTTCGAAGCTGATGCGGAGGAGGTCGCCCTCAAGCTCCACGGCTCCGGCGTCGATGAACCACGACTCGAGCACGCCGCGGACGGCTTCAAGCGCCTCCTCTCCGGCCGGATCAAGCGACCCGTATGCTTTGACTATCACCGGTCTCATGCGGGGACATCGCTATCTGATCGACGGCATGACGCTGCCGCAGAAGTTGTCGAGCACATCGGAGAGAGTGCTGGAAAGCGTCTCCTCCGCAAGGCGCATGCCGGGAAGCCCGGACTTCTCCTGACGGGAAACGAAACGCCTGGTGACCGCAGGAGCCGAGCCGCCTTCGATACGGGCCTGGAGCCTTATGACCGATTCATACGAATTGAGGCTCTTCTCGCGAAGGCTGACCTCGTCGATCGTCCCCTCGATGATGTGGTCGGGAGCTCCGGCCTCGGCCTGGCGCCTGTCGAAAACCACGGACACTATGGCCCCGCGTCGGGAGAGCTCGTCGGCGAGAGAGCCGCTCACCCAGTCGACGACACTCGATGCCGGAGAAAGAGCGCTCCCGTCACGCCGCATGCCGAGGTCCGAACGGCCGCGCGCATCGGCGAACCGCACAAGGGCTATCCGGGGCGCCGTGGCGGAAGCCACGCCCGGAGCCTCGGGATTGTAAAGCAGGCGCACGCCCGACTGGGACGACATGCATCCGGAAAGGACCGCCAGGGAAAGAGCCAGCACTGTCGTGCGGAAAAAATCAAACATCCTCATACCATACCTCCTGAATATGCCGCGGCGGGCCGTTCGCGGCTTATAGGAACACTCTGGGGAACACTCCTGCCTCTGCTGCTTGAGAAGATCCCTGCGGAAGCTGTCGAGAAAATCCTCGGCCGAACCGATGGCCCTTCCGGAAACCGCCGCGACCACGTCCCCTGCCTCCAGGCCGAGGGCCGCCGCGGGAGAGCCTCTGCGCACTTCCGAGACACGCACCACACCCCGTGCGCCGGACACCCTCATGCCCCACCTCCGCATGGCAAGGGATGCCGCCGTCCTGTCGTCGAACTCCGCAGGCTGGGCCACCGCATCCATCCTCTTCCCGTCGCGGATGAATCCCACGGGCACGGGGGCATGGGGCTGGTGGTTCCGCAGCAGCGAAACATACCTGTCGCGGTCCTCCACGGGATTTCCGTCCAGAGAGATGATGACATCCCCCGGGCGGATCCCCGCCCTCTCAGCCGGCCCGTCCTTAAAGACCTCCGTGACAAGAAGCCCCTCCGATGAGGGCAGGCGCAGAAAGCGGGCCGTACGCTGGTCAACCCCCTGCCCTATCAGGGCGAGCCAGGGCGTCACCACCCTCCCGCGGTCAAGGATGTCCTCCACCACGCGCCGCGCCTTGCTGATGGGTATGGCGAAGCCGATGCCCTGGGCGTTGCCGTAGATGGCGGTATCTATGCCTATGAGCTCTCCCAGGACATTGAGCAGAGGGCCGCCGCTGTTGCCGGGATTGATCGCGGCATCCGTCTGGATGAGATCCGTGAAGACACCGCCCTTCGTCTCTATGGTCCGGCCCAGGGCGGAGACGACGCCCGTCGTCACGGTATGTGAGAAGCCGTACGGGTTTCCGATGGCTATCACGCTTTCACCCGGCATGAGGTCGGAGGAATCGCCCATCTCAAGCGAGGGCAGGCCTTCGGCCCCCCTGAGGCTCAGCACGGCGATATCGAAATCCGGCTCCGCGCCGACGACCTCGGCCTCGAACGTACGCCCGTCGAGCAGGCGCACGGATACCGAATCGGCCCCGTTCACGACATGGGCGTTCGTCAGCACCAGCGCCCTGCGGCCGTCGATTATGACGCCCGAGCCGACGCTCTGGCGGCTGAGGTCCCGGCCGGGCATGCCGAAGAAGAACTCGAACGGCAGCAGATCGGGGTCGGAGCGGCGCTCCGCCAGCGTGCTCAGGATGTTCACCACGGCAGGCGCCGCCTTGACGACCGTCTCGACGACCGGCGTCATCCTGGCCTGCCGGCGGGCGGAGAGCTCCCCTGCGGACAGGGAGCCGGGAAGCAGAAGCGCCGCCAGCAGCGCTGCGGTCATGATCCGCGCCGATATGTTCATTGCCGCTCCTGAAACGGAATGATGGAAGACATCCGGAGCCTCAGACGCGCCTGAAGGTCACAGTCGCCTTCAGGCCGCCCTCGGGCCTGTTCGACAGCACGACATCGCCGCCGTGCAGCCGGGCCATGCCCCGGGCGATGGAAAGCCCCAGCCCCGTGCCGCCCGTGCTTCTGCTGCGCGAGGGCTCGACCCTGTAGAAAGGCTCGAACACGCGCTCGAGGTCCTCCTCGGGGATTCCGGGGCCGTTGTCGCAGATGGTGACGGCAAGCATGCCGGGTCCGTCATCCACATCCACCACGACGCTCCCCCCATAGCGGAGGGCGTTGTCCATCAGATTGGCAAGGCATCGCTTCATGCTCAGGGGACGGGCCTGGATGGGACGGACCGCAAAGAGCACTTCGGGGTCCTGGAGCCTGTCGGAGAGCCTGATGTCCTGCCCCATGTCCTGCCTGTCGTCAACAAGGCTCTCTATAAGGGAGGCCACGTCCACGACGGCCTCAGCCTCGCTTTTGCTGCGGGCGATGTCGATCGTCGTATCCATGATCTGCTGAAGCTCGCCGATGTCCTTCTGGAGCGCCTCCCTGCGGTCCTCCGGAAGCTGCTCCACACGGAGCCGCATCCTTGTCAGCGGCGTGCGGAGGTCATGCGACACGGCTGCAAGCGTACGCTCGCGCTCATCCAGGAACTCCCTGATGCTGCGCTGCATCATGTTGAACGCCTGGGCGGCCTCACGCACCTCGCTCGGGCCGGTTTCGGGCAGGGGCGGCGTTCCGGGGATGTCCCTGCCGAAGCTTTCCGCAGCCTTGGCCAGCCTCCGCAGAGGCTTCACGCACAGATAGAACGCGAGCAGGCTTATCACGACGAAGAACATCTCGATGCCCATGATCCATGTGAGGGGGAATGTCGGCATGCCCCTGTATCCGGGAGCCGTATCCTCGAACAGGACCCATGTCCCGTCATGGAGGGGGACGACCGCCGTGGCCAGATAGGCCGGCCGCTTCCCCCTGTCCTTCCTGGGCTTCGTCGTGAAGCACATGCGCACCGATTCCACGACCGATTCCATCGGACTCGGCAGATTGAGCTCGCTCACGAAGAGCACGGCCCGGCGGGGCACTTCGGGCAGGAAGTCCGGCATCGGCCCCGGGCGCCCCATCTCTCCCCTCGGGCCGTCATATATGCGGGAAAGGGAGATGTTCAGCATCCTCTCCATGAGGGCGGAGGGAGCGAGCAGCTCCTCGTCCGGCGCCTTCAGCAGCGGCGCCGACGCCATGAACCGCACGTTGAAGCCCCTGTTCCCCATCTGGTCACGCAGGACGAGGCGCATGTCGCGCGGTGATGCGTCCAGCAGGGCGGCGGTCTCCGCCATGCTGCGCGCCCGGTCGGCCATGAGGCCCCGGACGAAATAGAAATGCCTCGATTCCTCGGCATAGATGTTCGTGAGGATCAGGAAGACGAAGAACCCGCCCGAAAAGATGAGCAGCAGCCTCGC
>JAKSQA010000069.1 GCA_024404335.1 Mailhella sp. | reverse complement strand
CATGGAGGCCAACCCCGACTCCGTGACGCGGCAAAGGGCCTCCGTGTGGCTGGCGTCGGGGGTGAACCGCATCTCCCTCGGCGTCCAGGCCCTTGACGACAGGCTCCTTGCCTCCATCGGCCGCATCCATGACTCGAAGCAGGCCGTTGAAGCGTACCGCTCCCTGAGGGATGCCGGATGCGCCAACGTCGGCATGGACTTCATCTGGGGGCTTCCCGGAGAGACCCGCGGGCAGTGGCGCCGCCAACTGGAACAGGCCGCGGCTCTCGAGCCCGACCACCTCTCCTGCTACGGCCTCACGCTTGAGGAAGGCACGCCTCTTTACGACAGGCAGGATTCGCTCGCATTTCCCGGCGAGGACGATCTCGCAGGCATGTACCTCGATACCGGCGAAATCCTTGCGGCCCACGGATATGCACGCTACGAGATCTCCAACCACGCCCGGCCCGGGCGCCGATGCCGCCACAACATGGGATACTGGAACGGAACCGACTACCTCGGACTCGGCCCGGCGGCCGTAGGCACCATCGGCGGGGTACGCCGCTGCAGCAGCTCCGATCTCAGGACCTGGGCCGCGGAAGTGGCCGGAGGCGGTCCCATCGGCACGGAGGAGCATCTGGCCTTCCGGAACCGCGCCGATGAGTTCATCATGCTCCGCCTGCGCACGGCCGACGGACTGTCTCTCGCCGCGCTGCGACGCATCTGCGGCCGGGACCCCGACGAGGGCGTCCTGAGCGGCCTGCTCGACCACGGCCTTGCCGAAACGGACGGGAACACCCTCCGCCTCACGGCACAGGGCATGCTCGTGTCGAATTCCATCATCTCCCGGATTTTCGAAGACGTCCCCGAAGAGGATGCGCTGCCCGGTGAAGGCGGCCTTCCCTTCACGACATGCTCCGCCGGCGGCCCGGCGGAAAGGAACATTGCATGACATCCGCTTCCGCCGCCGCTGCGCGCCCCGTCGTGGGCCGTCTGGCTCCCAGCCCCACAGGGCTCCTCCACCTCGGCAACGCATGGTCGTTCCTGATGGCATGGCTCGATGCCCGCACCAGGGGAGGGACCATCATACTCCGCCATGAGGACATCGACCCCGCCCGCTCCCGCCCTGAATGGAGGGAAGGCATCGAACGGGACCTCCGCTGGCTCGGCATCGACTGGGACGAGGGGCCCGGCATGGAGGGAAGCCGCAGCCCCTATCTTCAGAGCGAACGCGGGGCCGTCTATGAATCCGCCCTGGAAAAACTCAGCGGGCTCGGGCTCGTCTACCCGTGCTTCTGCACGCGCAGGGAACTGCGCATGCTTGCCGGAGCACCTCACGGAGCCGCGGACGGACTCGGAGACTGCGGGGCGCCCTACCCCGGAACATGCCGCCGCCTGTCGGATGCGGAGCGTGAGGAACGGGCCCGCAGCGGAAGGCATGCGGCGCTCAGGCTTCTCTGCCCCGACGGCGAAGACGGGCGCATGACCTTCTCCGACCGACTGGCCGGCGAAGTCTCCTGCACGCTTTCCGAATGCGGAGGCGACTTCCCGCTCCGCAGGTCGGACGGCGTGTGGTCATACCAGCTCGCCGTATGCGCCGATGATATCGCCATGGGTGTTACAAGCGTCGTCAGAGGCGAGGACATACTGTTCTCCACGCCGCGCCAGCTCCGGCTTTACCGGCTGCTGGGCGGAACGCCCCCCGAATACGCCCACCTGCCCCTCCTCTGCGACGGAGAGGGGAAGCGGCACGGAGGCCTGAGCCTCCAGGCTCTTCGGGAAAGGGGCTTCACGGGAGCCGATGTCATCGGATCCCTTGCCTGCGCAGCACGCCGCGCTCCGGATGACTCTCCGCTGACGCCGGCGGCGCTTGCCGAAAAGCTCCGCACCGGAGGCGGAATCCCCTGGAGCCGCATTCCGCGCGGAAAGATCACCGTTCCGGAACGCTTCCTTCCCTTATGCTCCTGAGGCACGCCCCCAGCATGCCTCGGCCGTGCCCCGGTTCGCCTCAAGCAGACTCTCCACTCCGGGATGGACAAGGCCCGCAAGCGGCTTGCCTGCCAGGAAGCGGCTTCTGACATCCGTAGAGCTGATGTCGAGCCTGGGCACGGAAACGAAGAACAGCTCGCCGCCGTCGGGCAGCACGGCCCTTTCCGACCTGCCGCCAACATGCGCAGCACGCCGTGATCCCGGCCAGAGCTCCGCAAGCTTCGCTCCGAAGGCCTGCAGCCCCTCCCCTTCCCGGGAGACGACGACCAGCCGCGAAAGCCGGGGAAGCTCCTGCCAGCGGAACCACGATTCCAGCATGAGGAAGGATTCCATGCCCATCATGAAATATGGAGGCTCGCCGCCGTACGGCAGCTCCCTCCATGCCTGAAGCGTGTGCCATGTGTACGACGGCACGGGAAGGCCGGACTCGATCTCCGTGACATCCAGCCCCGCCACACCCTGCACGGCGGCATGGAGCATGGCTGCCCGCAGTCCGAAGGGCATGATGAAGCGCGCCTTGTGGGGCGGCACCGCGCAGGGCATGAGGAAGACCCTTTCGAGCCCGAGCACGTCGGCCGCCTCAAGCGCATGCCGGATATGCCCGTTATGGACGGGGTCAAAGGTCCCCCCAAGGATGCCGATGCCCGGCATCCTATTCCCTCACCTGGCCGCTGCCGAATACGACGAACTTGGTCGTGGTGAGCTCCTCGACGCCCATGGGACCGTACGCATGCAGCTTCGATGTGCTGATGCCTATCTCAGCTCCGAGTCCGAGCTGGCCGCCGTCGTTGAAGCGTGTGGAGGCGTTGACGGCCACCATGGAGGCATCGGCCTCGCGGAGGAAGCGCATGGCCCTCGCATGGTCGTTGGTGCAGATGATCTCCGTATGGTTCGAGCCGTACCGTGCGATATGGGCAAGGGCCTGGTCCATATCATCCACAACGGCGACGGCAAGCACGAGGGCATGGAACTCATGCCCGAAATCGGAAGGAGCCGCGGGAACCGCCGTGACGCCAAGCAGGGGAAGGGCGCGCTCGTCGGCCCTGAATTCCACGCCCGAAGCGCTGAGGCGTTCGGCGACCATGGGCAGAAAGTCCGCCGCCACCCCGGAATGGACGAGAAGGCACTCCAGCGCGTTGCACACGCCCGGACGCTGCACCTTGCCGTGGTAAATGATGTCCACGGCCTGCGGCACATCGGCCCCGGCATCCACAGAGGCGTGGCACACGCCCATGAAGTGCTTGAGCACAGGCATGGTGGCCTGTGAAGTGACGGCTCGCACCAGTGACTCGCCACCGCGGGGGATGAGGACATCCACATATTCGTCAAGACGGCACAGGGCGGAAACGGCGTCATGGGAAGTGATGTCTATGAACTGGACGGCATCGGCCGGAAGGCCGGCGGCCTCGAGGGCCTCATGAAGAAGTCCGGCAAGCGCGACATTCGAGCGGAGCGCCTCGGATCCTCCGCGGAGGATAACGGCATTGCCCGCCTTGAGGCAGAGTATGGAGGCATCGACGGTCACGTTGGGACGGGCCTCATAGATCATGGCCACCACGCCGAGCGGCACACGCATCTTCCCCACAAGGATCCCATTGGGGCGCTGCCACTGCCGGTCCATGGCTCCGACGGGATCGGGCATGGTGGCCACGTGACGGCACGCCGCAGCCATATCGGCAAGGATCGAGGGCGTAAGGCGGAGCCTGTCCATGCGGGGGGCATCAAGCCCGGCGCGCCCTGCCGCCTCGAGGTCCGCCGCGTTTGCCGCGAGCAGGTCACGCTCCCTTCCTCCAGAAGACGGGCCAGCGTCTCCAGGGCATTCTTCTTGGCCGCCGGTGATGCGGCCGCCATCCGTCTGGATGCCTCACGGGCCCTCGCGCCCGACTCACGAACCATGGTCTCGATGCTGCCCATTTCCTGCATGGATGCCTCCTTTTTATGGATTTCTTCTAGCAGAGAAACCCAAGGTCGTCGAACTTATTTTCTTTTGACATTTATGTCAATTTTGCATAGACCGAGTCGTATCATTAAAGCAGGCATGACTGCCTGCGCCTCCACGCGACATCAATCTTCCAAGGAGTTCATAATGTCCCAGCAGCGCCCCGTCGTCATTCCCAAGCCGAATACCGAACCCACCATGCAGCAGAACTCCGACACCATCATGGGCGGCGTCGACCTCCCCAAATTCAGCGCCGAGATGCAGGCGGAGATCAGCCCAGAGGCGGCCCCTCTGTGGAACTTCGTCACCAACCACGCATCAAAGATCGCCACGGCCGTCGTGAGCATCGTCGTCATCATCCTCGCCATCGCGGCATGGCAGTGGTTTGTCGAGCAGCAGGTCGAAAAGGCCCGCACGAACATGGGCCGCATCCTTTCCATTCAGGACGCCCCGCGCCGTGTGGCCGAACTGGAGAAGTTCATGGCCGACGCCCCCTCCGCGCTGAAGCTCTCCGCCAGGCTCGAACTGGCAGGCGCCGCCGCTGCCGCCCAGGACTGGAAGAAGGCCGCCGAAGCCTATGCTGAAGTCGCCGGACTGGAAGGCTCCAGCCCCCTCGGCTTCAGCGCACGCCTCAACCATGCCCAGATCCTGATGCGCCTCGGCGAATACGCCTCCGCCCGCGCCGAATTCACCGCCCTTGCGGCCGACGCCCCCCGCGAAGGCTCGTACATCATCCACCAGCAGGCTGCGGAAGCCGCGGAAGCCGCCGGTGACAAGGCCGGCGCCGCCGCCCTGTACGAAGCCGCTCTTGCCGCCCTGCCCCCCACCGACACGCAGAGCATGGACTTCTTCCGTTCCCGCATAGCCGCCCTCAAGAAGTAGCCGGCCCGCGCCATGTCCCAGTTCACCAACCAGGATCCCTCCGCCGCAGCGCCCTGGCTTGAGACACTCCGTCTCATGTCCATCAGCCTGGGGCCCGGACGGGCCTTCCAGTCCGGCATAACCGCCCTGCTCCGGCTGCTTACAGAGCGCCACGGCTTCCTGCGCCCCCACCTGGTGCTCTATGACCCTGAAACGGAAACGCTCAGGCTCAGCGTCGCCGAGGCCCTCCCCAGGGACAACCACGGAGACTACACGCCCGGCGTAGGCATAACAGGCCAGGTGTTCGCGACCGGAAAATCCGCCATTGTCGAAAAGATCAAAGGCGACCCTGTCTTCATGAGCCTCCTTTTCCAGCGTACCGATGAGGAAATGGAAAAGCTCTCCTTCATCTCCGTACCGATACTCGCTCCCAGCAGGGAGGGCCCCTTCTCCGCACGCGAGGTCATCGGCACGCTCAATGCCGATACCGAGAGGGCGGATCGAAGCGATCTCGAGTACCGCAGACTTTTCCTGGAAGTGATGGCCGCCTATATCGCAAACGAAGCAGCCCATCTCCAGGAGGAGCACGGAAGAAGGCTCCGCTCCTCAGGCCGTGCGGCAGACGAGGATTACTCCGCCGCCGCGGAACACGTCTTCGTCGCGCAGTCCAAGATCATGCGCCATATCCTCGACAGGGCCGATGCCATGGCCTCCTCATCGGCCCCTCTCCTTCTCTGCGGAGAACCGGGCACAGGCAAGGAGACGCTCGCCGCCCGCATCCATTCGACGGGTTCGAGGCGCGAGGCGCCGATGGTCGTCTGCCACTGCGCCTCCATTCCATCCGACCGCATGCTGATGGAGCTGTGCGGCTTCCAGAAAGGGGCCGTCCTCGGGGCCAACCATACACAGAAGGGACTTTTCGAAAAGGCCAATACGGGCACGATCTTCCTCGACGCGGTGGAATACCTTTCCCGGGAAGCTCAGGAAAGCCTCCTCCGTCTTATCAAGAACAGGGAAGTGCTGCGGTACGGCGCCTCCGATCCGGTACTCGTCGACACACGCGTCATCGCATCGTCAGGGGCCGACCTGGACGATCTGGCGTCAAAAGGGCTTTTCTCCGCAGAGCTCTGCGAACGCCTCAAGGTCAACGCAGTCCGGATCCCTCCGCTCCGCGAGCGCAGGGAAGACATCGTCCCTCTTGTGGAGCACCTTCTCGCAGGGCAGTCTGAAGAAGGGGAAAACAGCGTCAAGCGGATATCGCTT
>JAKSQA010000068.1 GCA_024404335.1 Mailhella sp. | reverse complement strand
AACCCCGCCAGGCCTTCCTTCTATGTGCTGGGCGTGTACGATCCGTATCTGCTGGAGCCCGTGGCGCATGTGCTCCAGGGCCTCGGCGCCCGCCACGCCCTTGTCATCCACGGCATGGACAAAATGGACGAGATATCCATGAGCGCCCCCACCGCGGTGTGCGAGCTGAAGGACGGAGCTATCTCCACCTATGAGATATGCCCCGAGGACTTCGGCTTCACCCGCTGCCGCAAGGAAGACGTCGTCGGCGGCACCGCGCAGGAGAACGCGCAGACCGTCATCGACACCCTCAGCGGCGCCGAGGGCCCCAAGACCGACATCGTGCTGCTGAACGCCGGCGCGGCCATCTACGCGGGCGGCCGGGCGGCCTCCATTGCCGAGGGCGTGGAGATCGCCAGGCAGACGGTGAAGAGCGGCGCCGCCCTGCGCCAGCTTGAGGCCTACCGCACGCAGTCGAACAGCTGATTTGGTTTGAATAACTCAGCGGTTCCCCAGGCTGTTTTCGGCCGGGCATGAAAAAGGGATCCGTCCTTCGGGGCGGATCCCTTTCTGCGTCATGGGGCATGGGGTACGCGGAGACCTCGGAAGCACGGCCTGGGCCGCACTCCTGCGAGGCCGCCGTCACGACAGGCTGCACGGAAAACAGGCCGGCCCGCACCTGCCCATGGGGCAGCTGATCTATTCGGAAACGGGTCAGCCCGATGCCCGAGCCGGTGCGGTAGAAGGCGCAGCCGAGTTAATCGCCGCTGTTCCTGCGGGGCATGCCGGCAGGCCGGCGGCTGCCTACCGTATGAAGTTGGTGGCTATCCAGGGCTCGCGTTCCGGAATGCCGTATTCCTCGCGGCCGAGGGCGATGCTCTTGATGAGGAATGCCATGTTCCTGCCCAGGGTGCGCATGGTCTGCAGGCCCTCGAGATCCTGCCGGACCTCATCGGCGGATTTGCCGTGCACCATGTTCCAGTACTGGCTGGCGACGATAGGCATGTTGGAGATGGTGAAGTATTTGTTCAGCGCGTCGAAGGATGCTGTGCAGCCGCCGCGGCGTGCGGAGACGACGGAGGCGCCTACCTTCATGGCCTTGCTGAAGCCGGAGCTGAAGAAGAGCCTGTCGAGGAAGGAGAGCATGGTGCCGTTGGGCGAGGCGTAGTACACGGGCGAGCCGATGACGAGGCCGTCGGCTGCGGCGAACTTCGCGGCGGCCTCGTTGACGATGTCGTCGATGACGCAGCGGCCGGTCTCGCGGCACTTGTAGCAGCCGAGGCAGCCGCGCACGGGGAGGGAGCCGACCTGGAGGATCTCGGCGGTGACGCCTTCGGCCTCAAGGGTGGCTGCCACTTCGGAACGGGCGGTGAAGGTGCAGCCTTTGGGGTGCGGGCTGCCGTTGATGAGCAGTACGTTCATGTGTGACTCCTTTGTAAGATGCTGAAGTCACTGTAGTACGCCGTGCGCCCGGCGTAAAGGAGTAATGGGCTATAATTCCATGCTTTTTTATAAAATCCCGTTAAATCTAAAGTCTGACTTTACATTTAACGGGAATGTTGACAACGTACTTGAATTTCATGAGGGCTGCACGCCGCCCAATTCGGAAGCTCCTGCGCAATTTGCCTGCGGGTTTTTATTGACGGATGAGGCAAAGGGGCATACCGTCCTCTCAAACTTTTACGGAAGGATTGAAGTTGTGCTGAAGCGGACACAATGTTCATGGCATCTCGTATCGACGGCTGCGGAAGCAGCCGCCTCTATACGTATCCATGCGCATTGGCCCTTAAAGCGCAGCATCGTTCCGACCTCTTCTGCAGTTCCAGCCCGGCGCCGCCAGGCTGGATTTGTTGTTTAAAATCAGGGCACCCACTGCCCGGAGCGGCCATAGCCGCCCGGATTCAGCGTGCCCGGTGCGCACCGCGTGGAGAATGGCTCCGCCGGCTCTTCTGCCTTCCGCTTCCGGCAGGGGAGGGGGCCAGTGCAGAGTCGTGCCTGTGGCGCAGCGTCCTGCCGGACGTTCCCTTCCGATGGAGGGGACACCGGAGATGCGGCCGCCGACGGCCATAAGCCGCCTGAAGCCGTCATCGCAGACGCCGCCCTCGTCACAGCTCTTCCTCTTCGGATCTCCTCCGCGGATGTCTGGAATTCCGCAGCCCCCCGATTATTCCCGGGCAGGGCGCGGGAAGTCGCGGCGTGGCTGAAATCTCCAATCCGGCACATGCCCTCGGCATGGAAACCGATACGGAACCCCGGCCTGCCGCATCGACCGCCTGGCTTTCCGCCGGCCGCCGTCATCACCATAACCATAACCATCAACATCTCAGCCATCATCATCGTCTTCAGCGCTGTCTTTCAGCACAGCGTTTCAGCCTTTCCAGCCAAATACCTCGGGCCCCGCGCCCCTCAAAAATCTTCGGGATACATGCCATGCTTGATATCTTCAGCCTTGATCGAAAAGTGAAGCAGGCGCTCATGATAGCGGCCGACGTCATGGCCGTGGCCTGCTCGTTCTACCTGGCCTCCGCGCTGCGGCTGCGCGACTTCGTGGAGCCGCGTGCCTCCGGGCCGGGCTGGCACGCCATGCTCGCCGTGGTCGCGGCGCTCACCGTCGCGCTTTTCTACAGGGCAGGGGTGTACCACTCCGTTCTGCACCACATCTCGGCGCATACGCTGAACAGGGTGCTTGCCATCCTGCTGGGCACCAGCCTGGCCATGTACGTCATGCGCTGGATCATGATGCCGGGCCTGCCGCGCAGCGTGCCGCTGCTCTACATGGCCTTCATGGCCATCGGCTACGCCACCATCCGGCTCCTGGTCGTCAACCTGTACTATTACCGTTCGCACGCAAAGCACAGCCCGCACATCATCATCTACGGTGCGGGGCAGTGCGGCACCGAGCTTGCCGCCGTGCTCGCCATGGGCAACCGCTTCTATCCCGCGGCGTATGTCGACGACGATGCCTCCAAGCACGGCGAGGTGCACAAGGGCGTGCGCGTGTATGCGCCCGAAGACATCCCCATGCTGCGCGCGAAGTACGGCATCGAGAAGATCGCCATCGCCATGCCTAGCCTCAGCCGCGAGGAGCGCCGCGCCGTGGTCGACCGCATCAAGGTCTACGGCATACCCATGCTGGCCGTGCCCTCCATGGTGGACAGCATCGAGAGCACCAAAGTGGATGCCGCCGACCTTGAGGAGATCCGCGTGGAGGACATCCTGGGCCGCGACCCCATCAAGCCCATGGAGGACCTGCTCTTCAAGACCACCCGCGGCCGCGCCGTGCTCGTCACCGGCGCCGGCGGCTCCATCGGCTCTGAGCTCTGCCGCCAGATCGCCAGCCATAATCCGAAGCTGCTGGTGCTCTATGAGCTCTCCGAGGCGTCGCTCTACCTCATCGACTACGAGCTGCACCAGAAGTTCCCCGACGTGCGCATCATCCCCTGCCTGGGCGATGTGAAGAACGAGGACGACCTCAAAGACAAGCTCACCACCTTCGGTATCCAGACGGTTTACCATGCTGCGGCATACAAGCATGTGCCCATGGTGGAACTCAACGTCATCGCCGGCATACGAAACAACATCTTCGGCACCTTCCACGCAGCCAAGGCCTGTGTGGAGTGCGGGGTGGAGCGGTTCGTGCTTATCAGCACGGACAAGGCGGTCAGGCCCACGAATGTTATGGGTTGCACGAAACGCTGCTGTGAGCTGATCCTGCAGGCCTATGCGGCCGTGCAGGACAAGACCTGTTTCTGCATGGTTCGTTTCGGCAACGTACTTGGCAGCTCCGGCTCCGTGTTCCCGCTGTTCCGTAAGCAGATTGCAGCCGGCGGCCCCGTGACCGTCACCCATGCCGAGGTGACGCGCTACTTCATGACCATCCCCGAGGCGGTGAGCCTGGTGCTCCAGGCCTCGGGCATGGCGAAGGGCGGCGAGGTCTTCGTTCTCGACATGGGCAAGCCGGTGAAGATCATCGACATGGCCCGCGAGATGATCGAGCTGGCCGGCAAGACGGCCCGTATGCCGGGTTCCGAAATCGGCGATATCGAAATCAAGGTCGTGGGCCTGCGCCCCGGTGAGAAGCTCTATGAGGAGCTGCTCGTCTCCGACAATCCCCTCCCCACCCAGCACCCCCGCATCATGCACCAGAAGGAGACCAGCCTGCCCATGGACGAGCTGATGGACTTCCTCTCCACGCTTGATGCGGAATGTGAGGCCCGCAACGTGCTCGCCATTACCGAGGCCCTCAAGCGCCCCGCCACGGCGTACCAGCCCAAGGCGGGCCCCAGTGATGTGGTGTGGACTGAGAAGAAGGCATCGGCATGAGCATTCCACGGCTTCGAGTTTTCAAAGCCGATTGCTGCCGTGTACGCAGCGCGGCCTTCCATGCGCGTGTGCGCTGATGATGCGACCGATGCAGGCATACTTGCCGAAGAGAACGGCTTTGAAATAAACTGCAGCCGGCTCTTTTTCCATACCTATGAAACGGCACGTTGCAATGAGGCTCAAAGCAGATGATACATTCCCTGAAGCTAACGAACGTAGGTCCTTCCCCCCACATGGAGATGGAGTTCGGCGCTCGCCTTAATATCATGACCGGAGATAACGGTCTGGGGAAAAGCTTTCTGCTCGATATCATCTGGTGGGTTCTGACGCGGAAGTGGCCTCAGGAAGTCAATTCTTCCCTAACTGCCGGGAAAATTGCTCTTCCTCGGAATAAGAAAGCTGCGGCGACCATCAGTTCCTCATTTTCAGGGGCTTCGGGAACTCAGGAGATTGAAAGCTCTTTTAAGCCGAAGCTTCAGTCATGGTCGCAAAAGGCCGGCAGGCCTCCCCAGCCCGGCTTTGTCTTTTATGCCATGGCCGACGGCGGCTTTGCTGTATGGGACCCGGCCCGTAATTACTGGAATGCCCCAAGGGAGACAGGAAGCGAAAGGCCGGCTTCGTATGTCTTCAGCCCTAAAGACGTATGGGACGGCCTTCAGAAAAACGACGGTTCCAGGCTATGCAATGGCCTCATTCTTGACTGGGCAAGCTGGCAGAAGGAGCGGGGCACTGCGTTTGAAACGCTGCAGCGCGTTATGCGCTGCCTGTCTCCTGCGGAAGAGCCGATCATTCCCGGGGAGCTTACGAGAATCAGTCTCGATGACGTCCGTGACATGCCGACGCTGCGTATGCCGTATGGGCTGGATGTTCCTGTGGTCCATGCCTCCTCGGGGATGCGGAGGATCATTTCGCTTGCGTATTTCCTTGTATGGTGCTGGGAAGAGCATAAAAAGGCGAAGGATATTCTTGGCGAGCCGCTTGAAAACAGGGCGGTGCTGCTTTTGGATGAGGCGGAGTCGCACCTGCACCCCAAATGGCAGAGGAAGATAATCCCCGCCATTCTCAATGTGATGAAGAGCCTTTCTCCCGAAGTGGAGGTGCAGCTGATTGCATCCTCTCACTCTCCTCTCATCATGTCATCGCTTGAGCCGATTTTCGATGCACGCAGGGATTCATGGTTTGATTTTGATTTGCGCGGTGAGACTGTAGAGCTATCCAAGCGTGCGTTTTTCCGCAGAGGCACCATAGGAAACTGGCTTACAAGCGAGGCATTCGATCTGGAATCCAGCTATTCGGAAGAGGCAGAGAAGGCCATCCGGGAAGCAGGCTAAGCCCGAAAGTGCGAGCTCCTCAAGCGCCCCGCCACGGTGTACCAGCCCAAGGCAGGCCCCAGTGATGTGGTGTGGACTGAGAAGAGGGCATCTGAATAGGAGAACTATCTATGGCAAAAGTTTTAGCGATAACAGGTCTTACTGGGAAAAAGTCAGGAAGTGCTTTTGCACGTATAATTAGAGAACACTATGAAGAACTGCTAAAAGTGTATCCTGCAGGAATTAGAGCATTTGTTCGCGGCTCTACAGATTCTAGTGAACTTGAGGAATTACTCCCAGAGATAGAAGTTTTTCGAGGAAGCCTCGATGAGCCAAATGATCTTGATAGATGTTTTTCTGATGTAGATACAATTTTTCATATTTCAGGAATTACATTATCACCTAAAATAGTGGATTGTGCTGTAAAAAACAGTGTAAGAAGAGTTATTTTAGTCCATACAACAGGTATTTAT
>JAKSQA010000067.1 GCA_024404335.1 Mailhella sp. | reverse complement strand
GGGGGACGTCTCGAGGAGGTCGTGCGCGGGGCGCGAGCCCACCACGGCGGAGGAGCGCGTGCCCGGCAGGTTTACGGCGCCCAGCAGAGGGCAGCGGCCGGGGAACATGGCTATGCGGATGCTGGCGAAGTCGACCTTTCCGGCGCCCGGGGCGGTGAAGGCCTCGGCAGGCGGGAAGAGGTCGTTGTTCATGACGTATTCGAAGCCGAGCTTCTCGGGGAACCGTGCCTTCGCGGCGCTGAAGAACGGGCGGAAGACATTGGCGACGGCGGGGTGCGATTCCCCGTATTCGCTGTGGAAGGAAAGCCCGGTGAAGTCGGGCGCGGCGTGCGCCGTTCCAAGGCAGATGGGGGCGGCAAGCATGGCGAGCGCGGCCGCGGCGGCGAGGATGCGTTTCATGGAAGCCTCCGGTGGGGTATGGCGCCGGGTGTGCGGGTTCCGGCGTGTAGGCGGGGCATGCCGCAGCGGGAGCCCCGTGCCGCGAGCGGCCGGCGCATGTGTGCGCGGCGGCGCGGGCAGTATCTGTTCCGTGGGATGATACATCATTGCGCAGGAATGTGAAGAGGCGGAATTTTCAGGAAGGAAGAAACTTTTTTCACATTCACTGCGGGGCATTTAAAGACTTCTGGAGATTGCAGTTTCGTCATCACGGAAGAGTTCCTTCCGCCGCAGAGGCTGCGCGCGGCCGTCTTGCACTGCGGGACGATTCGGCATAGCCTGAAGGCGATCTCGGGGGGGGCGGCGCATCCGTCCCGGCATCCGAGAGCTATCAGACGGCCGCGGCGCGGATCCGGGGACAAGGTCCGCCGTGCGGCATTTCCAGAAGAAAGGGGAGAGGCATGAGGAACATCGAATTCATTTCCTACGACGGCGTGTGGCCCCGCCTGTGCGGCGGCACGCTTACCCTGCGCATCGACGGCGAGGAATGGGCACGGAAGAACGTGCTGTTCTCGGGCGGAGCCGTGAACAACAGCAGGGATCCTGCGGAGCTCGACATCTCGTACGGCCCCTGGATACTGGACTACAGGATGGCTGCGGAGTTCTCGCCCGAGGAGATGGAGCATATCGCCGCGCTTATCAACGAGCGCATCCCCTACGGCTGCTGCGGCCGCTGCCTGTAGGCCGATCCCTCCGAGTACCGAAGCCCAAGGCAGTGCCTCGTCACATCAGACAGGTGGCGGGGCTCTTCCGATACCTCGCCGCAGAAGGCGGGCCGGGCGGAATCACTGCCGCAGTATTCCACTTCCATATCGGAGCTCTGCAAGGGCCTCGCCGCTGCCGGAGGATCCGCAGAGGATTTCCGTACGAGACGCTTTTTGTCAACTGAAGATTCGTGTATCATCGGTTGACAATGGATATTCCCGTGCCGTAACGTGGGCCATCTTCTTTTGGAGGCCCGCCGTATGGACACGCTGCTTTCGACCGTTCTTGACCGTGTAGTCGGAAAATCCCCCGCGCTTGAGGGCGCCAGCCCCTTCGTCTCCCGCGAGGAGGCGGAGGCCATAAGCCTTCTCCCCGCGGAAAACCTCATGGATATCGTCTCACTGGCCGGAACGGTGCGTGCGAAGTGCGCCCCCGGCTGGTTCCGCTGCGGCATCGTCAACGCCAAGTCGGGCCGCTGCCCCGAGAACTGCGCCTTCTGCGCGCAGTCCGCCCATCACAGTACGGGCGTGGCCGTCTATCCGCTCATGAAGGCCGACGAGATCGTGGAGCGAGCCCGCCGTGCGAAGGAATACGGCGCGGAGCGCTTCGGCATCGTGACGAGCGGCACCGCTCTGCCGGAGAAGGACCTCGACGAGCTGTGCCGCGCCGTGGAGCGCATAAGCGGCGAGGTCGGCATGGGCGTGTGCGGATCGCTCGGCATGCTGTCGCCCGAACGGGCCGCGCGCTTCAGGGCCGCGGGCATGACGCGCTACCATCACAACCTTGAGACGGCGGAGAGCTTCTTCCCGCACATCTGCTCCACCCACCGCTATTCCGAAGACACCGACAGCGTGAAGGCGGCCCTCGCCGCCGGGCTGGAGGTCTGCTCCGGGGGCATCATAGGCCTGGGCGAGAGCAGGGAGCAGCGCGTGGAGCTGGCCTTCACCGTGGCTGAGCTGGGCGTGACGTCCATACCGATGAACTTCCTCATGGCCGTGCAGGGCACCCGCCTGGCCGACGAGCCCCGCCTGAAGCCGGAGGAGGCGCTCCGCACAATCGCGGTGTTCCGCCTCATCAATCCCTTCCGCGACATACTCATCGCCGGCGGCCGCAGCCATGTGCTCGGCGGCCTGGAAAGCTGGATCTTCGCCGCGGGCGCCAACGGCATGATGGTGGGCGACTACCTCACCAAGCCCGGCGCCTCGCCGGATTCCGATGCGGCGATGATGCGTTCGCTCGGGGTCATGTAGGCCATGGCCGCCGCGCTTGTCGCATATTTCCTCCTGCTGGTCGCGCTCGGCCTGTATTCGGGCCGCCAGATCGGGCGGGGGGCCGGCGGATTCCGCGACTTCCTCATCGCCGGCGGGCGGCAGAGCGCGCTGATGATAACATTCTCCATCCTCGCCTCGGTCGTCGGCGGGGCGGCCACCTTCGGCGTGATGGACCTTGCCGCAAAGGTCGGCTTCCCTGCGTTCTGGTGGCTGGGCGTGGGTTCGCTGGGGCTTCTTGCGCAGGCCGCGCTCATCACGCACCGCGTGCGCGGGCTTGATGCGGGCACGCTGCCGCATGTGGCCGCGCTGACCATGGGCGGCAGGGCGCGGCTGCTGATCGCCGCGGTCATCGTCGTCTCGTGGCTGGGCATCGTCGCGGGCCAGTTCACGGCGCTCTTCGGCTTCGTGTCGTCCGTGCCGGGCTTCGACTCCGCTGCGGCCCGCTTCGCGCTTGCGGCCATCATCATCTTCTATACGGCGGCGGGCGGGCAGCTTTCCGTCATCCGCACCGACCTCGTGCAGTTCGGCGTGATCCTGGCGGGCGTGGGGCTCGCATGCCTCTGCCTGTACGGCGGCGCAGGGGAGGGCCCCGGCTTCTTCGGCAGCATGGAGTTCCTCAACGGCCGCTTCGGCTCGGGTGATCTGCTGCACCTCGGCCTCATCGCGGGCGCGGCGTTCTTCATCGGGCCCGATGTCATGACGCGCGCCCTCGCCGCACGCGACGGAGCCACGGCTCGCAGGGCCGTCACGGCGGCGGCCGTGCTGCTCGCCGTGTTCGCGGCGGCCATGGCCTCCATCGGCGTATGGGCCGTCTCCCACGGGCTGACGGGGTCCGGCGGGGCGGTGCTCGCCTCCGTCATCGCAGACCATCTGCCCCGCCCGGTGGGCATGCTGCTCAGCCTGGGCCTGATCTCCGCGCTCGTATCGTCGGTGGACACCTGCATCATGAGCGCCGCATCCATCGTCGAATACGACATCGTGCGGGGGGAAAGCACCTCGCGCCTGCGCTGCTTCGTCGTGGCGTTCGGCCTTGCCGCTTATGCAGTCGCCATCTTCCGCGCCGACATCATCGGCCTGCTCGTCTCCGCGTATTCCGTCTACACGCCGGGCGTGGTCATTCCGCTGTTCTTCGCCGTCATGGCGTATGGCCGCAGGCCCCTCAACCGTGCGGCCTGGTACGCCGCCGTGTTCGCCGGCGGCGCCATCGGCCTTGCCGGAGGCATCATGCAGGTGAAGTCCATGGCCCTCTGGGGCATGGGCGCCGCGCTGGCGCTTTCCCTCGTGTCACTTGCGCTCGGCAGCCGCAGCGCCGGCGGCCGGCAATGAGGGGAAGGGCCGGTCGGGAGCCGTGGCGGTCAGAAGGAAGGCCATGTACATGGGAAGGGTCAGTATGGAGCCATCGCGCCCCACGTTGTAGTCGCCGAGCTTGATTGCCTCGTCCACATGGTATTTCTCAGGATGCTTCAGAAGCGTCTTCAGGCTTTTCGTATTGCCGGTGGAGGCCTTTATCTCCACAGGAACGCATTTGCCGCGCCACCGTATGACGAAGTCGATCTCCAGGCCGGAATCCCTGCGGAAGTAATAGAGTCCGCGCCCCATTTTTGAGAAGATGTCTCCGGCAAGGTTCTCGAACACGGCTCCTTTGTAGGCATAGAGATTGCCGTTCAGTATATCGAACTGGGTGCCGTCTTCAAGCATGCTGACGAAAAGACCCGTATCCCTGGTGTAGACTTTGAAGACGTCCTGCTCGGCATTGCCGTCCAGCGGGAGTTCGGTGATGGAAAGGCATCTGCACCGGGAGATGATGCCTGCGTCCTCGATCCATTGGAGGGCTCCCTCAAAGCGCGCCGCAGTGCCGCCTTTCCTGACCGCGCTGTATTGGAATTTCCTGTTTTCCTTCGCCAGCTGGCGCGGGATGGAGCGGAAGCATTCCGCAATGAGCGGCCTGTCCTTAGGTGGGGCGTATTTGAGCATGTCGTCTTCATACGAGCGCACGATGTCGCGCTGCATCTGCAGCACCGTGCTCATATTGCGCGTATCCGCAAACGCCTGGACCACGGCCGGCATGCCTCCTGTGACCGCATAGCGGAGCAGCAGGGTCCTGAATCGGGAATGAAGGGCCTCCGGAACAGGGGATTCACTGCGCAGGCATTGGCGCAGCACGCTGATGGCGGCGTCATCGATTCCGCATGCCCAGAGGAATTCCTCAAAGTCCAGCGGTGTCATGTCGATCACCGTTTCGTATCCTACGGGTATGGATGCCGGCGCGTGCCCGAAGCCTCTGACACCGAGGAGCGATCCTGTGGCTATGATGTCATAGCGGCCGTCGATCTTGAAGAACTTGAGGGCCGTGCGGGCCTGCGGGCATTCCTGGATCTCATCAAGGATGATCACCGTGGAATTCGGAACGAAGGATGCGCTGTTCCCCATCAGGGCTGACAGCATTATGACGATCGTACCGACATCAAGCGCTCCGGAAAATGCGGACGAATACTCCGGATTCTCAAAGAAATTCAGATAGACGACGTGGGCGTAGTGCTTCTTGGCGAATGAGAGCACGGAATACGTCTTTCCGCACTGGCGGCACCCCTTGATGACCAGCGGATTCCGGTTCTCCGTATTCTTCCAGGCGAGCAGCCTGTCTTCGATTTTTCTCTTCAGCATGGTCCGGTTAGGCCTCATTTTTATTCGATGGAAGCGGCTGGATTTTTATCGCTGAATTTTCAATATGATATGATTTTTTCAAGGGAGTTTTTGTATGAGTGAGCAACTTTTTCAAGGGAGTTTATGCCTGAAGCCGCAACTTTTTCAAGGGAGTTTAGGTGTTCGACAAGAGGAAAAGCGGGAAAATATGCTGATTGAATGGGGGAAGGCCGAGAGGGCGGCGTCGGTTCCTCACAAACAGAAGCGCCCCGCCGAAGTTTCTCGGTGGAGCGCTTGCATAAGAAAGGCAGAAGTCTATGATTCATTCTGTAACTTTTTTAATAGTTTTCTTAAATTAGAATCATCATAATTTATCAAACTTTCTCTGAATTCATATATTTTTTTATACAGATACATAATGCTGTTTTCAGCATTGTTTCTAACAATAATACAATTTACTTTTTTGTTATCCCTTGTGTCAGTTTCTGTTACAAACCATTCTTTAGATTTTTCTGTAATTACAGGTTTTATACATAAAGCAACGATATATTTATCTTCTATTTTTACGAGAGAGCAGCTGAACCACGGTGACCTTGGTGAAAGATCCCATCCGCAATCTTCTAGGGATATACGCTTGTTATTTTCAAGTTTAAATTCATTAATTTTTAGTTTATTGATGAAATAATTCTTTAGATAGTCTGAATCAGTCCCTGAATAACTATCTCTGTCAACACCTATAATGGTTCCATTATCATCTACACCTATAAGAATAAGTCCTCCAATTGTTGATCGCATAGCTAGAATAGATTCAACAACTCTCCATATATAACGATGCTTTGAAGGAGCTAACTCATTTCTTGATAACGCTTCAAGTTTGTCTTTTTCTTTTTGTTCAGCACTAGGTTCTAGACAATATTTAAACTCAATCCATTCATTTTCTCCGCTAATATTATTTAGTAAATTTTTAATTTTATTATTTGATATAATCCAAGAAGCGACTTCTCCGCCATTTGTTATGCTGAATCTGCGTTTCTTTTCTTCAATAAGTTCATTTTCTTTTTCAGAATTCATTTTTATATA
>JAKSQA010000066.1 GCA_024404335.1 Mailhella sp. | reverse complement strand
TCGCCATCTTCACGCTGCGCACCGGTTTACCGTCCGGCGCACGCGCGGCAACCGAGGAGCTCTCGGCCGCCGCCAGCGCACGGTTCCAGAAGCGCGGCGCGGAGGGATTCGGGCCGGGGCTCCTCCCTGTCGGGTCCGCGGCCGGGAATGACGGCGCGCGAGGCTTCGGCCAGGACGCTGCCCGTGGCGGAGACGGCGGATACTGCGACGTCCGCCACGGCGGAGACGCCTTTGACGACGGCGCCGCCGCCGGCCTTCGTGACATCGACGGTGGTGTTCACCACGGCCTTGCCGCCGGATACTGCGGCACCTGCCACGGCGGTGACGCCCTTGGCGACGGCCTCGCCGCCGGCCTTCGTGACATCGACGGTCGTGTTCACCACGGCCTTTCCGCCGGAGACGGCGGCATCGGCCACGGCGGTCGCGCCCTTGGCGACGGCTTCGCCGCCGGCCTTCGTGACGCCTACGGTGGTGTTCACTACGGCGGAAGCGGTGGCCCCGATCGCGCCGATGGTCGTCCTGGCGGCGGCGCCCGTCACATCAGCGATGCCGCCGGCGGCCCTGCCGAGGGCCGAGCCTATCCGGGAAAGGGGATTGAATCCCATGATGCTGCTCCTGCGGTCCGGAGGATAGGTGCGGGGAAGGGGATCCGCACATGGTGCCCGGAGGGCGCATGGACATTCTGCCCCAGAGGGGGGCGGCGCGCAAGAAAAGGAGTCCATCGAAGTCTGGGAGGCGCGGAGCAGAACGGAAAGGCAGGCCGGGCCGGAGCCGTGTGCCTCTGCGGGAAGACGGCGGTCAGGAGGGCTGCTTCACCTTCTTGAAGACGATGAGGGGGCAGTTCTGGCAGATGTCGGCGCCGGGGTACGGATCGCCCAGCCTGGTGATGGAGGGGCCGCCGTGCTTGAGCACCCGTTCCTGCAGGCGCCCGGCCAGGGCCGCGATATGCGCGCCGGGGATGTAGACGTTGATTTCGCCGCGTTCCATCTTGCCGGAGTTGTAGCTGCCGCCGCACGCAAGGGTGAGGTTCGCCTTGTGCGCCTGCGCCGTGAAGACGAACCCGCCGCACACCGCCGAGTTCATGCACATGTTCGGATGGAAGGGGTGGGAATGCTGCGTGGCCATCCAGTCGTCGAGCAGATGGTAGGCCTGCATGTTGTCGCAGCAGAAGTGCACGGCGTCGGGCGTATGGCGGCAGTTGCCGAGGGGCATCATGGCGATTGCCGCCGGCGCCTTCTCCAGACGGGGCTTGCTTTCTATGAAGTCAAGGGTCTCCTGCTCGTCTTCGCAGAACTTGGCGTTCTTCTTGAGGTCCATGGGTTCGATGCCCGTCATGCCGAAGGTGATCTTGGCGTTGCGGCACCAGAGGCTTTCGGCGTCGACCATGATGCTCAGCCCTTCCATGCGGGCGCCGAGCTCGGCCTGGCAGAACGTCACCTGCTTGACGGGGGTATGGAACTCGTAGGCGCCGAGGAACTCCTGCTTCGCGGCTTCGTCGGGGAGGAGGAACATCGCCACCGGATAGTGCATGAGGTGGAGGTGCTTCATCAGCGTTTCATGGATCTGGAGAAAATCTGTCATCGTGGAATTCCCGGTTATTAAATAGGAAAAATGGCTACTTCATAGCATAGCTTCCACAGACTTTGATGTAAAGGCCGCGCCGGAAAAAAGGCGGAAGCATGGGAGCATCCGCACAAAAGAGGGGGCAGGCCGGGGCGGGAATCCGGCGGTGCCGGGCATGCGGCGGAAGATGCTTGTTCCGGAAGGCGCAGACGGCATGATGCGGGGCGTCGGAGGCCCGACCGGGGGCATCCTGTGCGGAAAGGCGACAGCAGGTCGATGTGGCGTGCGGATGCCTTCAGGCTGCGGAGGGAAGATGTCGGCTTCCTCTGCGGCGCGCATCGTCCATAGGAGACGGCAATGTTCAGCGGTCTTCTGACAGACGTCACCGGCGTCATCGTCAGCGCATCCGCGGGATGGGAAGGCCGCGCGCCGGATATGTGCCGGATGCCGCCGTCTATGCGGCCGGACTGTGCGGACCGCCCGAGCTGAACCGCCGCAGACAGTCAGGCCTGCCGCATGCCCCGGCGCATCCAGAGGATTCCGGTGAGCAGCAGGGCGGCGCCTGCGCCGATGAAGACGCCGTCGAGCCCGAAGAGGTCCGCAAGGAGGAACCCGAGGGCGGGGCCGGCGGCCGCTCCCAGGTCGGTGACGACGGTGCAGGCGGTGATGCGCTGGATGGAGCTTCCCTCCGGGCCGCTGCAGACGAGTATGTCGCCGAGGCTGGCAAGCGCCGTGGCGCAGAGCTCGAAGCAGAGCACGGCTGCGAGCCATGCCCAGACGGGCATGGTGAAGGCCATGGCGGCGGGGCACGGGCCTGCGATGGCGCCGAAAAGCCCGTAGGGGAGGAAGGGGCCGAAGCGGTCGGCGAGCCTGCCTGCGGCGGGGGCGAGCACCGGTTCCCACGCGCAGCGGAGCCCGATGAGCGTGCCGGCGATGGTCGCCGCGCCGACGACGGCGAAGGAGAAGGTGAAGCCCGAGGCGAGGTGTTCGCGCACCATCACGCCGAGCGACGAGGCGAAGAGGCCCGATATGAGGCACGAGGTGAACGCCGCCGATGCGAAGACGGCGAGGAGGCTTTTCTGCGAGAATTCCTGCCGCAGGGCGGAGAGAAGGGGGCCTGGGTCGCCGGGGCGCGGCACGGGGCGCAGCAGAAGCCAGCAGGGGATGGCTGCCGCCACGGCGGGGACGAAGACGAGGGCTGCGGCCGTCATGCCGAAGGTGTCGGCCGCAAGGGCTCCGACCGTCATGCCGGCAAGGCCTCCGAGCTGCCATGTGCCGTTGAATATGCCGATCATGCGGCCGCGGGCCTCCGTTCCGCCGTAGTGGACGGCGGCGATCATGCCGGTGGTGCGGAGGAATGCCCAGGCGATGCCCCAGCATGCGCGGAGGAAGAGCCATGCGGCAAGGCCCGAGGCGAAGGCGTAGCCGGCCGTCACCGCGATGGAGAGGATGACGGCGGCGAGCATGCAGGCGCGGGGCGGCACATGCGCGCATATCCTGCCCACCGCCGGATTGGCGGGGAGCCTGATGAGCCTGTTCATGGAGAGGATGAGGCCGACTTCGAAGAGCGAGGAGAGCCCCGCCTCCTCAAGATGGACGGGGAGTGCGGCGTAGAGCATGGCGTCGGCCGTGACGCAGAGGCCCGTGATGAGCCCGAAGATACGTACCTGGAGGGAAGGGGAGCCGATGATGGCCATGGGAGCCTCCGGAAATGGCGGAGATATGGGGGATGGCCGCGGTGCGCGCGTGCGGCCTGACCGTGCCTGAAAATACAGTTGATGCGGCGGGCTTGCAAGGGTATTTATAGGAAGGCACGGTGATGGGGTTTCCCGCAGGGGCCCGGAAGACAGGCGCAGGCGGGAAATATTGTCCGAATTTCGATATCGACCGTCGTTTTTGGTGAAGCGGCTTTGTGAAGTTTGTCGGATATTACGGACAATACATCAGTCCCGGGCGGCGGCGGTCTTCGCAGCCGATGCCGGGCGGAAAGTGCGAAACGCTATGGCGCCGGGGCGCCATGAATAAACAACAGGAGCTCACCATGAAGTACGATGCTCAGAAGTACGCCGAACTCGACAAGCAGCACGTTTGGCATCATCTCACCAACCACAAGGACTTCGAACCCGCCATCTATGTGAAGGGCGAGGGCATGCGCGTCACCGACATCAACGGCAAGACCTACCTCGACGCCGTCGCCGGCGGCGTGTGGACCGTCAACGTCGGCTACGGCCGCCAGAAGATCGTCGAAGCCGCTTCCAAGCAGATGATGGACATGTGCTACTTCGCCAACGGCATCGGCAACATCCCCACCATCGAATTCGCCGAGAAGCTCATCTCCAAGATGCCCGGCCTGAACCGCGTGTACCTCTCCAACTCCGGCTCCGAAGCCAATGAAAAGGCCTTCAAGATCGTCCGCCAGATCGGCCAGACCAAGCACAACGGCAAGAAGACCGGCATCCTCTACAGGGACCGCGACTACCACGGCACCACCATCGGCACCCTGAGCGCCTGCGGCCAGTTCGAACGCCGCATGCAGTACGGCCCCTTCGCTCCGGGCTTCTACCAGTTCCCCGACTGCGACGTCTACCGCTCCAAGTTCGGCAAGTGCGAAGACCTCGGCGTCAAGATGGCCAAGCAGATGGAAGAAGTCATCCTCAACGTCGGCCCCGATGGACTCGGCGGCGTGGTCGTGGAATCCATGACCGCCGGCGGCGGCCTCCTCGGTCCCCCGGCCGGCTACTATGAGACCATGCGTGAGATCTGCAACAAGTACGGCCTCCTCATGATCATGGACGAAGTCGTCTGCGGCGTCGGCCGTACCGGCAAGTGGTTCGGCTACCAGTACTGGGACTTCACCCCCGACATCGTCACCATGGCCAAGGGCGTCGCCTCCGGCTATGCTCCCATCTCCTGCACCGTCACCACCGAAGAGGTCTTCAAGGACTTCCTCGCCGATGACACCGACGGCTTCTTCCGCGACATCAGCACCTTCGGCGGCTGCACCTCCGGCCCCGCCGCCGCTCTCGCCAACATCGAGATCATCGAAGAAGAAAACCTCCTCGACAACTGCCGCGCCATGGGTGACTACCTCCTCGAAGGCTTCAAGGGCCTCATGGACAAGCACGCCATCATCGGCGACGTCCGCGGCCGCGGCCTCTTCGCCGGCATCGAAATCGTGAAGGACCGCGCCACGAAGGAACCCATCGCCGAGCCCATCGCCAACGCGATGGTGGGCGCCGCCAAGGCCAACGGCGTGCTCATCGGCAAGACCTCCCGCTCCTTCCGCGGCTTCAACAACACCCTGACCTTCTGCCCCGCCCTCATCTCCACGAAGTCCGACATCGAGGAAATCGTGGCCGGCGTGGACAAGGCCTTCACCGACGTCGAGAAGAAGTTCTCCCTGTAAGCTCCTCGCTTACGGCCGAGTGACCTGTTGAAAGGCGGCGGGGTACGCCCCGCCGCCTGATAACCATAACGAAAGAGGAGCTGTGCACCATGGCTTTCACCCATTTCACTGTCAAGAAGGTCGTCCACGGAACCGGTTCCGTGAAGGAAGCCCCCAAGGAAGTCCGTAACCTCAAGGGTTCCCGCGTACTCATCATCATGGACCCCGGTCTTGCCAAGCTGGAAGTGCAGAAGCCCCTTGAGGAAGCCCTCACCGAGGGCGGCATCGCCTGGGAGCTCTTCGCCAAGGCCGAACTCGAGCCCAGCATGGACTCCATCCAGGCCTGCGCCGACGCGGCCAAGGCCTTCGGTGCCGACGTGCTCATCGGCTTCGGCGGCGGCTCCGCCCTCGACACCACGAAGGCCGCTTCCGTGCTGCTTTCCAACGAAGGCCCGATCGACCGCTACTTCGGCATGAACCTCGTGCCGAACCCCACGATGCCCAAGATCCTCATCCCCACCACCGCCGGCACCGGCAGTGAGATGACCAATATTTCCGTGCTCGCCGACACCAAGAACGGCGGCAAGAAGGGCGTCTGCTCCGACTACATGTACGCCGACGTCGTCCTTCTCGACGCGGCCTTCACCACGGGCCTGCCCCCCCGCGTGACCGCCATGACCGGCGTCGACGCCTTCGTGCATGCCATGGAATCCTTCTGCGGCATCGCCGCCACCCCCTTCACGGATGCGCTGAACCTCGCCGCCATGAAGCTCGTGTGCGGCAACATCCGCCAGGCCTATGCCAACGGCTCCAACATGGCCGCCCGTGAAGCCATGCTCTACGGCTCCGCTCTTGCCGGCATGGGCTTCGGCAACACGCAGAACGGCATCATCCATGCCATCGGCACCACGCTCCCCGTGGAATGCCACATCCCCCACGGCCTCGCCATGTGCATCTGCGGACCGTTCTCCGTGGGCTTCAACTACATCGCCAATCCCGACAAGTACGCCGTCGTCGCCGACCTTCTCCGCGGCTGCGACCGCTCCGCGACCATGAGCGTGCTTGAGCGCGCCGCCGACGTGGAAGCCGCCTTCCGCGACCTCCTCGCCGACCTCGACATCGAGACCGGCCTCTCCACGCACAAGGCGAAGCGCGAAGACCTGCCCGCCTGCGCCGACCGCGCCTCCGCCGCCACGCGCCTGCTCACCAAC
>JAKSQA010000065.1 GCA_024404335.1 Mailhella sp. | reverse complement strand
GCCGGAGGAGCGCATCAGCCTGGATTCGCGCTTCCTGCCCCGCCGTGTCTGGCCGGCGCTGGCGTCGCAGGCTGACTGCGCACGCAAAGGTCTGACCTACTTCGAGCTCATCACCGTCATGGCGGCGCTTGCATACAGGAGCAGCGACTGCGGGATCGTCATACTCGAAGCCGGACTGGGCGGCCGCTATGACGCCACGACGGCCATCCACGCCGACATGACGGTGTTCACCCCCATCGGCCTCGACCATGTCAATGTCCTCGGCGACACGCTGCAGGCCATCGCCGACGACAAATCCGACGTCCTTCGCACCGGGGTGGCCTGCGCCGGAAGCGCGCCGCCGCCCCGCGAGGCCGCGGAGGTCATCCTCCGGAAGGCCTCGGAAAGGGGGATCCCCCTCTGCATGCGGGGAATCGACGGCAGTCTCGGCGGAACCTCTGCAGGCATCGGCCTTCTCGATTCGCTTCCGGAGGAGCTGCGAAGCCTGGCCGGGGTCGCGGAGACCTGCCGGCTCGGTCTGCACGGCCCTCACCAGCGCGTCAATGCTGGAACCGCCGTCCTTGCCTGGCTCCTTCTCTGCCATGCGTACGGCTGGAAGACCGATGCGCAATGCATCGCCCGCGGCCTCAGGGATGCCTTCATGCCCGGCAGGCTCCAGTTCGTCCCGGCCTCTCCCGAAGCTCCTGCCTTCTGGCTCGACGGCGCCCCCCCCGCCCACGGCATGGCAGCCCGCGCCGCCGCCCTTGCGGCGATGCCCCTGCATATCCGCCCAGCCGCCGCCGTCTTCTCCTGCCTTTCCGACAAATGCCCCGAACAGCTCACGGCCATGCTCCGGAACGCCGTGAAGGACATCCCCGTTTTCGTCCCGACCATTCCCGACAATCCGCGGGCGGCTTCAGGATCCGACCTTGCGGCGATGATCGGGAAGGACGCCGCAGCCGCTCCCAGCGTGGCGGATGCCCTCAGGCTCGCCGCCGAAGCCTCCCATGGAAGACCGGTGCTCGTCTGCGGCTCACTCTATCTCCTTTCGGCGTTCTACGAACTCAATCCCTCTGCCCTTCATTACTAGGAGGCCCGCATTGAAGGAACTCTTCCGCTCGCTCCCTTCCGTCGAGGCACTTCTTCGAGCCGCCCGGAACATCTTCGCCGATGTGCCCCACACCGTCCTTGCCGATGCCTGCAGAAAATTCCAGGACACCCTTCGGGAGGAGATCCGTACCGGCGCCGTCACCGATCCCGCCGACCTGGATGTCAAAATCATCCTCCCCCGGCTCGCGCACATCATATCCGACAGCGAACGCCCGAACCTCCGCCGCGTCATCAACGGAGCCGGCGTGGTCGTCCACACGAACCTCGGCCGATCGGTTCTTGCCGAAGAGGCGCGCCAGGCCGTCCTGCTGGCCGCCTCAGGCTATACGAACCTGGAGTTCGATCTTGAAACGGGCGAACGGGGCAGCCGCACAAGCCTTGTCGAGGGGCTGCTCTGCGAGCTCACCGGAGCCGAGGCGGCTGTGGTCGTCAACAACAATGCATCCGCGGTGCTCCTTCTGCTCGACACGCTCTGCAAGGGGGGCGAGGCCGTCCTTTCGCGCGGCCAGCTGGTGGAGATCGGCGGCAGCTTCCGCATTCCCGACGTCATGGCCCGCAGCGGCGCGGCACTCAGGGAAGTCGGGACGACCAACCGCACGCATCTTTCCGATTACGAGGAAGCCCTGAACGAATCCACAAGGGCGGTGCTCTGGGTGCATCCATCCAACTACCGCGTCATCGGCTTCCATTCCTCCGTCCCTCCGGAGGAGCTCGCCGCCCTCGCCCATGCCCACGGCCTGCCCATGCTGGAAGACCTCGGCAGCGGCAGCCTGTTCGATTTCTCAGCCTGGGGTCTTCATGACGAGCCCGCCGTGCCGGAAGTCATCAAGGCAGGCATTGACGTCGTCACATTCTCGGGCGACAAGGTCCTCGGCGGCCCGCAGGCCGGCATCATCGTGGGGAAGAAGGAATACATCGACCGCATGAAGAAGAACCAGCTTCTCCGTGCGCTCCGCTGCGACAAGCTCACCCTGGCCGCACTTGAGGCCACGCTCCGCCTGTACAGGGATCCGGAGAGGGCGCGCAAGGCCATCCCCACCCTCCGCCGCATGACGGCCCTGCCCGCCGAGCTGGAAGCCCGCGCAGGAGAGCTTGCCGCCCGGCTCGGGCAGACGCTTTCCGGGCACGCCGAGTGCGGCCTGAAAGCCGATTTCTCCCGTGTGGGCGGCGGAGCATTCCCTGAGCAGGGCATGCCGACGACACTGGTCTGCATCAGGCCTTCCCGCATCACGGCCTCCGAACTCAGGGAAAGGCTTCTTTCCTCCGATCCCCCTCTCGTCGGACGGCTTGACCGAGACATGTTCCAGATAGACCCGCGCACCGTCGAGGAAGACGAATACGCACTTGCCGAATCATCCCTGAAGCAGGCCTTCGGCATATAGGCCCCTTTCTCCGCAGTCCGGGCACCCCAACCTCCGAAAAAACATCAGGAGCATCTTATGGATAACCTGGCATCAGACCCCAGATCCGGATGGGAGATCTACAGATCCCCTGAGGACCGCAGCGCCATGTACGAACTGGCCGACAGCTATCTCGCATATCTCTCCTCTGCGAAGACCGAACGCGAAGCCGTGGCCGGCGTCATCAGCGCCCTGACCTCCGCTGGCTTCACCGAAGGCTTCGGCAGCGCAAAAGCCTGGCAGAGCCTTCACGGCAAAGCACTCTTCGCCGCAAGACGCGGACGCCGCCCCCTCTCCGAGGGCATCCGCCTGATAAGCGCGCATACCGACAGCCCCCGTCTCGACCTCAAGCAGCATCCGCTCATCGAGCAGGCCGGCATAGGCCAGGCGAAGACCCATTACTACGGCGGACTCCGCAAATACCAGTGGTTCGCCAGGCCGCTTGCCCTCCACGGCGTCATCGTCCGCTCCGACGGCACCTCGGTCACGGTCAGCCTCGGCGAATCATCGGACGAGCCCTGCTTCACCATCGCCGACCTTCTTCCCCACCTCGCCCACAACGCCGCATCCCCCAAGCTCTCCGAAGCCTTCAGCGCGGAGAAGCTCAATGTCATCCTCGGCCATGAGCCCGTCCTCAGGGAAGGCGAGACCGACGCCCCCAAGGATCCCGTCAGGATGCGCGTCCTGCAGCTTCTCCATGAGAAATACGGAATCCGGGAAGACGACCTCATCTCCGCCGAGCTCGAAGCCGTGCCCGCAGGCCCCGCGCGCTATGTCGGGCTGGACAGGGGGCTTGTCGGCGGCTACGGCCAGGACGACCGCATCTGCGTCTACACGGCCATGAGGGCCCTCCTTGACGCCGCGGACCCTGAATACACGATCTGCGTCATCTTCTGGGACAAGGAGGAGATCGGATCCGACGGCTCCACCGGCGCCTCCTCCCGATTCCTCCAGTACTGCGTGGAGGACATGGCCGACGCGTGGGAACCCGGCACCCCCTTCCGCCGCATCATGATGAACACGAAGGCTATTTCCGGCGATGTCCATGCCGGTGTCGACCCCGACTGGCAGGACCGCCACGAGCTGAAGAACTCCGCATTCCTCGGCAAGGGCGTGGCATTCTGCAAGTTCACGGGCTCGCGCGGAAAATACGGCGCCAATGACGCCCATCCCGAATACCTCGGATGGATGCGCGGCGTACTCGATGCGAAAGGCATCCCCTGGCAGATGGCCGAACTCGGAAAGGTCGATGTGGGCGGAGGCGGCACCGTTGCCCTTTTCCTTGCCGCCTACGGTATGGACGTCGTCGACGCGGGCCCCGCGCTCATCGGCATGCACAGCCCCTTCGAGCTTTCCTCCGTGCCCGACATCTATGCCGCGAAGCTCGCCTATCAGGCCTTCTTCGAAGCCGAATGACACGAGCCCGGCCTGACCGCCGGGCCTTGCTTCTTGCCAAAAGCCGTATCAGGATATAAGGTCGCAGAGCCGGCTGGGGGAGCCGAAAGGCTGAGAAAGAGCTTGCTACTCTGACCCCTGGAACCTGAAGCAGTCAGCACTGGCACAGGGAAGCACGGGACATTCAACTTCATGCCCGCCCCCAAGGCGGGCTTTTCCATTTCGGCCCCGGCCATGCCGGCAGCCGAGAACCGCAAAGCGAGGCCCCCATGAACATCACCGTCAACGGCGAATCCCGCGAACTGGATTCCCCCTGCACGCTTCTGGAATATCTTCAGTCGCAGGGGATCGATCCCGATGCGGTCGTCGCGGAACTCGACCTCGTCATCATCCCCAGGGAAAACTTCGGCTCCGTCCGCCTTGTGCAGGGCGTCAGCCTTGAAATACTGCACTTCGTAGGCGGAGGCTAGCCATGCAGAACTTACCGAAACTCACCATCGGCGGCGTCGAACTCGAGAGCCGCCTCTTCATCGGCACCGGAAAATACGGCGACGATTCCCTCATCCCCGCCGTCTGCGAAGCCAGCGCCTCCCAGGTCATCACCGTCGCCATGCGCCGGGTCGACCGCGGCGGCACCGGCGTCATGGGGCATATCCCGTCCCACATGCGACTGCTCCCCAACACGTCGGGCGCCCGGAACGCAGAAGAGGCCGTGCGCCTCGCAAGGCTCGCACGTGCCGCGGGATGCGGAAACTGGATCAAGATCGAAGTCATCTCCGATACGCGCTGGCTGCTCCCCGACGGCTATGAGACCGCCAAGGCCACCGAGATACTGGCTAAGGAAGGCTTCACCGTCCTGCCATACATCAACCCCGACCTCTATGTGGCCCGCGCCTGCGCCGATGCCGGCGCTGCCGCCGTCATGCCCCTGGGATCCCCCATCGGAACGAACCGCGGACTCCGCACCAAGGAGATGATAGGCATCCTCATCGAGGACATCGACCTCCCCATAGTCGGCGATGCCGGCATCGGAAGGCCCTCCCAGGCATGCGAGGCCATGGACATGGGCGCCGACGCATGCCTCGTCAACACCGGCATCGCCTCCTCTTCCGATCCCGTCGCCATGGCGCGGGCCTTCGCCCAGGCCGTCCAGGCCGGCCGCGCCGCATTCACCGCCGGAGCGGGAGCCGTCTCCGCCGGCAATGCCATCGCATCCTCACCTCTCACCGGATTCCTCCGCTAGGTCGCAGCCATGGAAGCACCAATCCTCGCCGACCACTTCGAACCCGGCGAACCGCATCTCGATGAAGTCACGAAGGAATGGCCCCCCGAACGCCCGCACTCTCCAGGGACATCCTGCGCCCCGAGGACTTCCTCGCCCTCCTTTCTCCGACGGCCGCTCCCTTCCTTGAGCAGATGGCCCAGCGCTCCAGGGAGATAACGCTCCGGTTCTTCGGGCGTCAGGTGAACATCTTCTCCCCGCTCTACATCTCCGACATCTGCACGAACCACTGCCGCTACTGCGGCGCCAATGCGGAGAACAAGCAGAAGCGCCGCCACCTTTCCGTCGACGAGGCGGCAGCTGAGGCCTTCGCGCTTGCCGATGCCGGCATAGCCCAGGTGCTTCTGCTCACCGGAGATGCCAGGAAGGTCTCATCGCCCCAGTACATCGCCGACGTCGCCGCACGGATCAAGCCGCGCTTCGCCTCCGTCACCGTAGAGGTCTATTCCCTCACGCTCGACGAATACAGGCTCCTCATGCGCAGCGGAGTCGACGGCATGACGATGTTCCAGGAAACCTACAATCCGGAACTGTATGCCTATCTCCACCCGGCCGGCCCCAAGAGCGACTACCTCTGGCGCCTCAACACGCCGGCAAGGGCGGCGAAGGCCGGGCTCCACACCGTGGGAATCGGGGCCCTGATCGGCCGTGACGAATTCATACCCGAGGCCTTCTGCACCGGCCTCCATGCGTGGTGGCTTCAGAAGCACTTCCCCGGAACGGACATCGGCCTTTCCGTACCGCGCATGTGCCCCCACGAAGGATCGTTCGAGGCCGCGAACGGCATCAGCGACAGGCTCTTCGTCCAGTACATCACCGCCCTGCGCTGCTTCCTTCCCCGGTGCGGCATCACGGTCTCCAGCCGCGAGAGCGCATTCATGCGGAACCATGTCGTCCCCCTCGGCGTGACGCGCGTCTCCGCAGGCGTCTCCACAGCCGTCGGCGGCCGCGTCGTGGATGCGGAGAACTCGGGCCAGTTCGACATCTCCGACACCCGAAGCCTCGACCAGATGCTGCATGACCTTGCGG
>JAKSQA010000064.1 GCA_024404335.1 Mailhella sp. | reverse complement strand
TGAAGTCGGAGAACAGCGATTCGCGGCTTACGCGCGTCACGCCGGTGAGCAGCGCCCGCTCGAGGTACGGGTTCGTCTTGAACGTGGCGTTGAAGAACCCGCGCATGAATTCCACCGTCTCATGCCAGAAGTCCTTGACCCACGACTCCTGCATGGGCGTGTCGTACTCATCAAGGAGGATGATGACCTTCTTTCCGAAATGCCGCTCCAGCAGGCCGCACAGGAACTTCACCGCGCCTTTCGCAGCGGCGGCGTCCATGCCGGGGCGCACGGCGGCATATATTTCCCGTTCCTTGTCGTTCATTCCGGGCAGAAGAAGCTCCTCCCAGGAATTGAAGACCAGCGTGATCAAAGTACTGAAGATTTTCAGCATCTCATCAAGGCAGGAGGGCTTCAGATCCGCAAGGCTCAGGAAGATAACAGGGTACGCCCCCTGCTCGGCGCGCATCGCAGCGTCGTTCCATACGTCAAGCCCATCGAAGAGGTCGGCGCGGCCTGCGTACTTTGTGGAGAAGAAGCACTCCACCGTGCTCATCATGAGCGTCTTGCCGAAGCGCCGAGGCCGCGTGATCAGCGTGACGGCGTCGGTGCCGGATTCTCCGTTCCACCAGTCGCGGAGAAATACCGTCTTGTCGACGTAGAAGTAGCCGCCTTCCCTGAGCATTGCAAAGCTCTGTACGCCGCCGTATATCCTTCTTGCCATGCCTCACCTCCGTCCGCTGCCCGGCTGTCGTACAGTATAGGATATTCCCTTGGTTTTCGCAAACCGCACCCCATTCCATCGCACAAGCGACGACGGTGCATCCTGCGCCCAGACTGCGGAGTGGAGGCCGGATGCTTGCGCCCGCCCCGCCGCGGTACTATGATTGCCGCCCGCACATCACTGCTAAAGGAAAACCGCATGCCCCGCATACGCTCCTCGCGCGCCCTCACTCTCTGGGGCAACCGCGTCCTCCTGGCCCTCGAGGGCATAGGCATAGGCCTTGCCGCCGGCTTCGTCATCTGCTGCTTCCGCCTTGCGCGCGACCTCTCGGCCCCGCGCATTGCCTCATTCCTTTCCGGCTGGAATACGCACTGGTGGATCATCCCCTTCTGGTTCGCCGTGCTCATCGCCGCCGCGCGCTTCCTCGGCTTCCTCGTCAGGAAAGTCCCGCTCATCTCCGGCAGCGGCATCCCGCAGACCGAGCTGGTCGCCTCGGGCAGCCTGCACATCTCGCGCATGGAATGGCTCCGCATACTGCCTGCGAAGTTCATCGGGTGCCTCGTCTCCACGCTGGGCGGCCTCTCCCTCGGCCGCGAAGGCCCCTGCATCCAGATGGGCGCGGCCACAGGCACGCTCCTCAGCGGCCTCTGGGAAAACTACGCCTTCGCAGGGCGCATCCACGTGGCCGCCGGCGCGGCCGCAGGCATGACGGCGGCGTTCGGCTCCCCCATAGCCGGCCTGCTCTTCGTCTTTGAGGAAATGCGCACCGCCGTCACCTGGGGCGGCGTCATCGTCACGGGCTTCGCCGTCGCCACGGCGCAGCTGGTGGCAGGCCGCCTCTTCGGGTTCGGGCTCATATTCCCCTTCGCCTCCATGGAGCCCTTCGCCTTCCGCGAGATATGGCTGCTCCCCGTGCTCGGCGCCGTGCTCGGCGTCGCCGGCGTGCTCTACAACAGGGCGCTCCTCGGCACGAAGAACGCCGAGGCTCTCCATACGCCCCTGCCCCAGGAATGGCGCATCCTGCCGCCCATGCTCGCCGCGGCCGCGCTCGCCTTCCTCTGCCCGGCCGTACTCGGCGGAGGCGAGCCGCTTGTCGCCTCGCTCGCCCAATATGCCGCCGACCCGCGCTCCGTACTCGCCGTACTCGCCGGGCTCACGCTCCTCAAGATCGGCTTCGCCCTCTTCAGCTACACGGGCAACGTGCCCGGCGGCATCCTCATGCCCATGCTCTGCATCGGCGCGATGCTCGGCGCCGTGTGCGGCCAGGTCCTCCTCCTCGCAGGCGTGCTCCCCCCGGAGCACTGGCCGGTCTGCATCGTCTTCGGCATGGCGGGCTTCTTCGTCTCCATGGTGCGCGTGCCCCTTACGGGCACCGCGCTCGTCCTTGAGATGTCGGGCTGCTTCCTCTGCCTGCCCGAAACGCTCGCCGTGGCATACACCGCATACTTCACGGCCAACATGCTCCGCTGCCCGCCCGTCTACGACTCGCTCCGCGCCGCCATCGCCATACCGCGGCGCGTCCCTTCCGGGAGCCGTTCCGCATCGTGACGCGCACATGCGGCCAGGTTTGACATTTTCCCAAAACATACTACTCTGACGAAAATGTACTCTGGGCTGTTTTAACAATTTAAAACCAGCAGCCGGGCGCGGTTTTCCGCCTCGGCGCCCGCAATCCCATGGACCGACTCCTGCTCTCGCTCGCCATCATCTTCGTCAGCCTCATCGCCGGCTATTCCTTCCGGCAGTGGGTCGTCTCGGGCAGGTCTCCGATCACGGAAGCCGTCCTCGGGAAAATGCGCATCGCCATCCAGAAGATCGCCATGTTCTGGCTCATCCCCGTGTCGGCCATGCTCTCCCTCTGGGGGCTGAAGACCCCCGACGGAAGGCTGCTCGCCCTGCCCTTCCTGGGGCTGACGGCATGGATACTGGGCGGAGCCGCCGCCATCTTCCTTTCCCGCATGATGCGGCTTCCGCGGCGGCAGACGGGCAGCATGTTCTGCTGCGGCACCTTCACCAACATCGGCGCCGTGGGCAGCCTCGTCGCCGTGCTTCTCTACGGCGAGACGGCTATCGCCGTGGCCTCGCTCTACCGGCTCTGCGAAGAGGTCTTCTACTTCGCGGTGGCCTACCCCATAGCGAAGTGGTTCAGCCTGCCCGAGGAGGAGACCATCGGCTTCTCCCTCCGCGGCTTCCGCTTCGAACCCGTGCTCAAGGTCGTGCTGTGCGCGATAGCCCTGGGCATAGGGCTCAACTTCGCAGGCGTCCATCGCCCTGCGCCGCTTGGCGACGTATCCGCAGGATTCATGATCGCAGGCACCGTATGCTTCCTCCTCTCCATAGGGATGGGGCTGCGGATATCGCGCCTTTCCTGCTACTTCCGCCACAGCCTCGCCATCTCCGCCATCAAATTTGCGGGCATTCCCGCCGTCATCACCCTGCTCGCCATGCTGTGCGGCCTGGGCGGAATCGACGGCGGCCTGCCGCTGCGCGTGGTCGTGATACTCGCCTCCATGCCCGTGGCGATGAACGCCCTCATACCGCCGTCGCTGTTCGACCTGGACCTCGACCTGGCAAACGCATGCTGGGTGTACACGACGCTTGAGCTCGTCATCGTACTCCCCGTGCTCATGGCCATCCTGCCGCTCCTCTAGGCGGCCAAGACCGCCCCGTTCCTGCACACGGCAACGGGGGGCGGAACCATTCAGTGTGCCACGCGGCCCCGCCGCATAACATGTTCTGAGGAGGACATAATGAAACGCTTCTTCCGCACCGCCCTCATGGCTGCCGCCTGTGTGGGCCTTCTCGCCTCTCCGGCATTCGCCGCCTACAAGCAGGAGTACAAGCTGAGCATCGTGCCCGGCCCCACCTCCGGCTGGGGCATGACCGGCACCTACTTCGCCGATCTCGTCAAGGAACGCACCCAGGGCCGCATCAACATCAAGGTCTACCACGGCGCCCAGCTGATGGCCGGCAAGCAGACCTCCGAGCTGCTGCTCGTCCGCAACGGAGCCATCGACTTCTCCTACGCCTCCACCATCAACTGGTCTCCCCAGATCCCCGCGTTCAACCTCACCGCGCTCCCCTTCTTCGTTGCCAACCACAACGACCGCAACGCCGCCATGGATGCCTGGGAAAAGGGCAAGGCCGGCGAAATGATGATCAAGACCGTCGAATCCAAGGGCGTCAAGTTCATCGGCTGGGGTGAGAACGGCTTCCGCGAAATGACCACCAGCAAGGGCCCCATCAACACCCCCGCCGACATGAAGGGCCTCAAGATCCGCATCGTGGGCACCCCGATCTTCAAGGACATCTTCGAAGCCCTCGGCGCCAACCCCCAGGCCATCAACTGGTCCGAAGCCGTCACCGGCTTCCAGCAGGGCATCGTCGACGGCCAGGAGAACCCCACCAACGGCATCAACATCCCCATGAAGCTGTGGCAGTACGGCCACAAGTTCCTGACCGACTGGCACTACATGATCGACCCGCTCCTCCTCACCGCCAACCAGAAGGTCTGGAAGGACTTCAGCAAGGAAGACCAGGCCATCCTCATGGAATGCGCGAAGGACGCCGAGAAGTACTCCAAGGCCCTTTCCCGCCTCGGCTTCGATGACGGCTCCTCCCTCGCCTACCTCCAGAGCATCAACAAGGCTCCCGCCGTCACCGACCCCTACGGCGAATGTGAGAAGAACGGCATGACCGTCGTGAAGTTCACGCCCGAGCAGGTCAAGGAGTTCTACGCCGCCACCCAGTCCGTCCGCGACAAGTGGATCAAGGAAGTCGGCGCCGACCTCGTGAAGGCCGCCGAAGCCGACATGGCCGGAAAGTAAGACTAACGCGGGGAACGGCAGGGCCGTTCCCCGCCACCGGGGTTTAGAGACATGCTGAGATTCCTGAATTCGCGCCTTGAGGAAGCCCTGGGCGCGCTCATGCTGGCGGTAATGGCCTGCATCTCCTTCATCAACGTCGTCGTACGCTACTGCACGAACCTATCCTTCGCCTATACCGAGGAGCTGACCGTCAACTTCTTCGTGTGGATCGTCATGCTGGGCACGGCCCGCGCCTTCCGCGAGGGCAGCAACTTCAGCATGAACCTGCTGTACGACAGCCTCTCCAGGCCCGTGAGACTCTGCCTCTACTGGTTCGGCATAGCCTGCAGCCTCGTCTTCTTCAGCGCGCTCTGCTGGTTCGGCTTCCTGGAAGTCATGGATGAGATCGATCTCAGCGTCGTTTCCGAATCCCTGGCCATCCCCGTATGGCTCTACACCATGGCAACTCCCCTCATCTCGGCCGTCATCATCGTGAGGATACTGCAGAAGCTCTGCGAAGACCTCCGCATGAGAAACTACTAGGAGCAGCCATGGAAGCCGCATTCTACAACGACCCCGCGTTCTGGCTCCTCATAGCCTTCGTCATCCCCCTCGTCTTCCGCGTTCCGATCGCCATCGCCCTCGGCCTCTCCGCCCTCGGCGTGGCCTGGTGGTGGGACATGGGCGTGGAGATGCTCTCCTACAACTTCTTCGCCGGCATCGCCAAGGTGCCGCTCCTGGCCATTCCGTTCTTCATCCTCGCCGGCTTCATCATGGAGCGCGCCGGCATCGCCGCGCGCATCATCCTGCTTGTGGAGACCCTTGTGGGCGAGATGACGGGCGGCCTCGCCGTGGCCACCGTAGGCGTCGCCACCTTCTGGGGCGCCGTAAGCGGATCGGGCCCCGCCACCGTCGCGGCCCTGGGCCTCATCCTCGTGCCCGCCATGGTGCGCAGCGGCTATGACAAGCCCTTCGCCGCGGCCACCATCTCCGTCTCCTCCGGGCTCGCCATCGTCATTCCGCCCAGCATCGCGTTCATCGTGTACGGCGGCATCGCCGATGTCTCCGTTCCCGCGCTTTTCGCCGCAGGCTTCATGCCCGGCCTTCTCATCGCGGCCTTCCTCATGGTCTGCGTATGGCTCACCTCGCGCCGCAACGGCTACAAGGGGCAGCCCCGCTCCATGTCCGTCTTCAAGGCCTTCCGCGAATCCTTCTGGGGCGCTATGACGCCCGTCGTCGTCCTGCGCGGCATCTACGGCGGCGTGTTCACGCCTACCGAAGCCGCAGCCGTCGCCATCTTCTACGGCCTCTTCGTCGGCATCTTCATCTACCGCACCATCAACAGCCTCTCCATCATCTTCGAGGTGCTCGTAGAATCCGTGAAGGCAACAGCGGTCATCATGTTCGTCGTGACCTGCGCCGGCCTCTATGCCTGGGTCGCCAGCACGGTCGGCCTCATCGACCGCGGAGCCGCCGTCCTCCTCGCGCTTTCCGACAATCCGTGGGTGCTCCTGCTCCTCATCAACATCATCCTGTTCATCGCGGGCATGCTGCTCGACGCCATCTCCATCTACTACGTCCTGCTGCCCTTCCTCATTCCGATCATGCAGCACTTCAGCTGGTACCCCGTCTGTTTCGGCGTCACGCTGCCCCCCAACCTCGCCGCCGGCCGCCACGCGCTGGCTCATTCTTCAATAGGCACGCCGTCAC
>JAKSQA010000063.1 GCA_024404335.1 Mailhella sp. | reverse complement strand
TGGGCCTGAAGCGGCCTTCCGTCGAACGGCGGCGAGACCACGCTCTCCTCCTCGGCTGGCACTCCGCCCGCAAGAAGCTCGAGATGCCGTCTGAAGACGGCCGGATTCCTCAGCGCTCCACGGGCGTACATGACGCATGCGGCCCCCGTCTCGCGGAGCACCCGCACGCCGTCGCCCGCGGTGAAGAGGTCGCCGCTTGCGATGACCGGTATCCGGAGGAGCGACGCGAGCTCCCCGATGACGGAGAAGCGCGGCGTTCCGGAGAAGCCCTGCACCGCATGGCGGGGGTGCATCGTAACCCACCCCGCGCCGAGGCCTTCAAGCCCCTGCGCAAGCTCCCGCCACGTCTCATGGCCGGAATCCCACCCGAGGCGCATCTTGAAACCGCACATCCCCTCGCCCGCCGCCGCGACGACGGCCTCGGCCGTGCGGAGCGAGGCGGAGACGTCCCGCATCATGGCGGAACCCGATCCGGTCTTCGTCCCCTTGGGCACCGAGCAGCCCATGTTCACGTCGAACCAGCGGAAGCCCCTTTCCCTCAGCCTTCTCACGGCCTCGGAAAGGAATTCGGCCTCCGCCCCGAAGATCTGCACCACAAGGGGCGAATCATCGGCCCTTGTGCCGTCGCCGAGGAGGTCGCCTCCGGGCGCCGTCGTGGCGAGGAGGTCCTCGGTGTTCCTGCCGCCGTACACGAGCCCCTTGGCGCTGACCATCTCGGTGCAGCATACCGCCGCGCCCTGCTCCCTGCAGAGAAGCCTGAAGGAAAGGTCGGACCACCCCGCAAGCGGGGCAAGCCAGGGGGTTTCGGGTCTGATGGGAAGCTGCTGCATGGTCACTCCGTTCGGGCTCTGGGTCGGCAGATTCATACCAGCTGACGGGACGGCATGGCAAGCCCCGGAACGACGCCCCGTGAACGGGCCGGATCTTTCCGGCAGTCCCCCCGGATCGTACCGCCCGCCAGGGATTGAGAATCGGGCCGGGGGGCAGGAAGCCCGCAGGCCGCCTTTCCATTCCGGTGCCTCAGCCGCACGGCCGGCAGACAGGGGGGCAGGCCCGCGTCTCGGATAAGACGCCTATCCCCTCATGGATGCCCGCGATACGGAGGCCGCGTCTATCCTGGCAGCCCCCGCGGCCTTCAGGCACTCGGCGGCCCGCTCCATCGTCGTCCCCGTGGTGACGACGTCATCAACAAGGAGGATATGAAGACCTGCCGCCTCCGGGGATGCCCGGAATACCTGCGCCAGCCCGAGACGCTCCTGCTTCCTACGCATGGCCTGAGGAGCTGCCCCCGTATTGCGGAACAGAAGACCGTTCCGGACCGGCACGCCGATGGCGCGCGATACCGGCCTGCAGAGCTCCGCACACTGCCTGAAGCCCCGGGCAAGCAGCCGCTTCCGGTGAAGCGGCAGGGGCACGATGGCATCGGGAAGCGGCGCCGCCGAATACTCCTCACGGCAGACCTCCGCAAGAAGGCGGCCCAGGGCATCCAGCGCCGGAAGCCCGCCTCCGAACTTCCCCCGGAGCACCATCTCCCGGAGCGGCCCCTCGTGGACCCCGAAGAACAGGTATCCGTCCCACGGGGGCAGCCTGCGGAGGCATCGGCCGCAGGGCATGCACGGGGCATCCTTCACCGGGGAAGGCTCGCCGCACCAGGGGCAGTACCCCGCCTCGCGGCGGACGAACGACGGGCGGCACTCCGGGCAGAAAAGGGCCTCGGCCTCCCGCATCCAGGGCTGGAGAAGCGGGGCGCCGCCGTCCTCCGGCGGGGTGAAGGGCGCCAGGCAGCACGCGCAGCGCCGCTCGGCGAGCCCTGCTTCCCGAAGGATGCGGAACACGCCGTCCTTAAGCGCCCGGGGAAGAAAGGATAGCCTCATCCCCTCTCCGGTATCGCCGCTGCGCGCCATGCCGCGGCGGCCTGCCTGAGAGCCTCCCGGGCCGCCTCATCGCGGCGGAGGTCCGAAGGGCCTTCGAGCCCGTAGGCCAGGGATGCGGGGCACAGGGCCATGCCCGCGGCAGCGGCGGCATACTTCAGCGTAAGCAGCGAGCCTTCGAAAAGGCGTACGCCCTTCCGCCGGGCGCCGAAGAGCAGGGGGGCCAGCAGACGGCCCCGGCCGGGGCGCTCCGCCTCCGGCACGCCCCACCAGCGCTGCATGCGGTCCACGAGCGCCTTGGCCTGGGCCGGAAGATGGTAGAAGTACACCGGGGAGACGAAGACCGTCAGAGGCACGGAGAACATGGCCTCGAAGACGGCGTCGGCGCCGTCGCCGGCAATCGAGCATGTGCCGGGGACGGCCTCGCACCGGCCGCAGGAACGGCACGGCCCGATGCCTCCGTCGGCCGGCCGCATGATCCTTCCGCTTCCGCCGAACGCCTCAAGGACGAGCTCCGCCGCGAAATCGGCGTTGCCTCCCCGGCGGGGGCTGCACGAAAGGACCAGCACCTCGTCCATCAGACGGCGGCCCTGCAGAATGCGTTGTTCGCCGCCTCATACCCCACGCTCGTCTCGGGGCCGTGCCCGGGGTAGACGCCGGTATCGGACGGCAGGGCGTATATCTTCCCGCGGATGGATCGCTTCAGCTCGTCGCCGTCGCCTCCGGGGAAATCGGAACGGCCTACGGAGCGATAGAAGAGAAGGTCCCCCGTGACCACAAGGCCCAGATCCTTGAAATAATAGCTCATGCTTCCCGTGGAATGGCCCGGGGTGGCCATCACCCTGCATGCCAGAGAGCCCCACGACACATCCCCCTCGTCCAGAGGCTCCGCCTCGAACGGCTCGAGCGGGATGCCGAAGGTCATGCCCTTGCAGAGCAGGCGGCGGCGGTCCTCCCAGTCGGCGCGGCCGACCAGCGGCTTCATGCCCGACGCGGCGGCAAGGCCCGCGCAGCCCAGGCAGTGGTCGATATGCAGATGCGTCAGCGCGACGGCCCTCAGCTCAAGGCCCTCATCCTTCAGGGCCTTCATCACGGCGGCCGTGTCGTCGGCAGGGTCGAAGACGACGGCATCCCTGCCGTTATGGACGATATGGCAGTTGGCCTGGAAATCTCCGAAGGGAATGGTGATGACGGGCATGGGGACTCCTTTCATGAAAGCGGGGGAGTATGCCCTCCCCCGCCTGCGTTCGTTTCATTCATGCGGCCGGATGCGGCCGGTCCATCAGCTCCGCGCGGGCTCTCAGGCGAGGGGAGCGCCCTCTTCGGGAAGCTCCGCGGCCTCCGACTCGGCATCCACATGCTGCATGTGCACATGCGTGATGTTCTGGATGGCGGACTGATGGATGCGGAACAGCATGGCCTTGAACATGTCCAGGCCCTGCTTCTGGTACTCGCGCTTCGGGTCGCGCTGGCCGTAGCCCTGCAGGCCGATGCCGTCGCGCAGATAGTCCATGGCGCGGAGGTGCTCCTTCCAGCAGGTGTCCAGGCAGTTGAGCAGGAAGTAGCGGAGGATATCGCCGTACATGGGGCCCGCGTCCTCGCGGAGCTCCGCGAATATCCTGCGCACGGCCTCGTCGGCCTGGGAACGGGGAGGCACCTCGCTCATGGTCATGCCGGGCAGCGTACGCGCGATATTGCAGATATTGATGAGCCTGGTGTTCACATCGGCCACAAGCTCCGCATCGGGGGCCTCCTTGAGGCCTTCCAGGGGGGCGTATATCTCATCGAGCAGCTCGTCGGCGAACTCGAAGAGCTTTTCCTCAATGGTCACCTGCCCGGGCTCGGCAGCCGCCGCATCCTCTCCGAAAGCGGGGGCGGGCAGCATCATAAGGTCGCGGCGCAGGCTGTAGATGACCTCGCGCTGCTGGTTCATGACGTTGTCGTAGTCAAGCAGCGTCTTGCGGATATCGAAGTTGTGGCCTTCCACGCGCTTCTGGGCGTTCTCGATGGCCCTGGACACCATGCGGTTCTCAATGGGCTCGCCTTCCTTCATGCCGAGCTTCTCCATGAGGCCGGAGATGCGCTCGGAGCCGAAGATGCGCATGAGGTTGTCTTCGAGCGAAAGATAGAAGCGGGAGGAGCCGGGGTCGCCCTGGCGGCCCGAGCGGCCGCGCAGCTGGTTGTCGATGCGGCGGCTCTCATGGCGCTCCGTGCCCAGGATGTGCAGGCCGCCGAGTTCCCTCACGCCCTCGCCGAGCACGATGTCGGTGCCGCGGCCGGCCATGTTGGTGGCGATGGTCACATGGCCGGGCTGGCCGGCCTGCGCCACGATGGCGGCTTCCTCGGCGTGGTGCTTGGCATTGAGCACGCTGTGGGGCACGCCTTCCTGCGTCAGCATCGCGGAGAGGAGCTCCGACGTCTCGATGGAGATGGTGCCCACCAGCACGGGCTGGCCCTTCTCATGGAGCTCCTTGATGGACTCGATGATGGCCTGGTACTTCTCGCGCTGCGTGCGGTAGATGAGGTCGGGCATGTCCTGGCGGATCATGGGCTTGTTGGTGGGGATGGTGATGGTCTCGAGGTGGTAGATCTGGTCGAACTCCACCGCTTCCGTCTGCGCCGTGCCCGTCATGCCCGCCAGCTTGTCGTACATGCGGAAGTAGTTCTGGAAGGTGATGCTCGCCAGGGTCTGGTTCTCGGCCTCGATTTCCACGCCCTCCTTGGCCTCAAGGGCCTGATGCAGGCCGTCGCTGAACCGGCGGCCTTCCATGAGGCGGCCCGTGAACTCGTCGACGATGATGACCTTGCCGCCCGTGACCACGTAGTCGACGTCGCGCCTGTAGGCATGATGGGCCCTGAGGGACTGCTGTATCGCATGGAGGTAGGCGATGCACGAGGGGTCGTACAGGTTGTCGATCTTCAGCATGGCCTCGCACTTCATCACGCCGGAATCGCTGAGCAGTGCGTTCTTGCCCTTCTCGTCAAGCGTGAAGTCGCCCGCATCCTTGCTGAGATGGCGGACCACGGTGTCGAGCGCCTTGTAGAGCTCGGTCGACTCGTCGCTTGCGCCGGAGATGATGAGCGGCGTGCGGGCCTCGTCGATGAGGATGGAGTCCACCTCGTCGACGATGGCGAAGCTGTGACCGCGCTGCACGAGCTGGTCCGCGTAGATCTTCATGTTGTCGCGGAGGTAGTCGAAGCCGAACTCGTTGTTGGTGCCGTAGGTGATGTCGCAGGCGTAGGCGGCCTTGCGCTGCTCGTCGTCGAGCTCATGGACGATGCAGCCCACGGTGAGGCCGAGGAACCTGTAGAGCCTGCCCATCCATTCGGAGTCGCGGCGGGCCAGATAGTCGTTGACGGTCACGACATGCACGCCCTTCCCGGTAAGGGCATTAAGCACCACGGGCAGGGTCGCCACGAGCGTCTTGCCTTCGCCCGTCTTCATTTCGGCTATCTTGCCGGCATGGAGCACCATGCCGCCGATGAGCTGCACGTCATAGTGGCGCATGCCCATGACACGGCGCGACGCCTCACGCACGAGGGCGAACACCTCAGGAAGCACGTCGTCGAGGGAACGGCCCTCCTCACGCACCTGCTTTCCGTATTCCGCGAGCTTCGCGGGGATCTCCTCGTCCGTCAGCTCCTGCATGGCCGGCTCGAGTTCATTGCATTTTCTCAGCTTGGGGCGCAGCGAACGGAGATAGCGTTCATTGCGGGTACCGAATATCTTTCCGATCAGGAACTTGATCATAGCGTGCTCCGAATAGTCATGACGTCACAAAGGCAGACCCGTGCGCGAACACGGCCCTCCTACCGGATACATAAGTCATGCCCCGCAGTTTGGCAAATGCCGAACCCGCTGTTTTTTTCAGGAAAACGGCCGCGGCCCGGCGGAACGGCGCCTCAGTCCGCATCCCCGCCCGAGCAGAGACGCCTGCCGAGCTCATGCGCCTTCTCCAGGTCCTCCGCGAAAAAGCCCTCCCGACGGGCGCGCTTCGCGCCTTCGTCGAACATGTCCGCATCGTACTTCGCGTAGTCGATGAACTGCCAGGTGTCGCATACGTACAGGATCTCGCTTCCGGCGCTGCGGCCGCCCGCACGGCTTCCCAGCAGGCCTCCCATCAGCCCGGCGATCCTGCCGAACTGCTGCCGGTAGCCCACGGCATCCAGCATGGATTCCTTCACATTCATGGTGAGGACGAGCGCCGTCCTCTTCTCCCTGGGGAGCGTGCGCGGACGGAAGCCGTCCACCTCGGGCATGTAGTTCAGGACGGGGAAGAGAAGCCTCTCCAGACAAGCGCGCGTCTGGGCCGTCAGCGTGCCGCAGTAGACGGGCGAGGCAGCCACGCGCACG
>JAKSQA010000062.1 GCA_024404335.1 Mailhella sp. | reverse complement strand
CCGACCATGCAGCCATAATAGCGCACGAACGCACCACACTGCAGCGAACCGGCCCAAAGGAAAAAAAAAAGGCCCGTCCGAAGACGGGCCGAAACTGCCCCGAAGGCAGATGCGATTAGCGCTTGGAATACTGGAAGCGGGCGCGGGCAGCAGCCAAGCCGTACTTCTTACGTTCCTTCTTGCGGGCATCGCGGGTAAGGAAGCCGGCATGCTTCAGAGCGGGACGCAGTTCGGCGTCGGCCTGAAGAAGGGCGCGGGCGATGCCGAGACGGACGGCTTCAGCCTGGCCGGCGATGCCGCCGCCGCAGACGTTGACCTTGATGTCGTACTGTTCGGCGAGCTTGGTGAGGACCAGGGGCTGACGGACGATCATCTGCAGGGTCTTGCGGGGGAAATACTGTTCCATGGGGCGGCCGTTGATTTCAATCTGGCCGGAGCCGGCATAGAGGCGGGTACGGGCGATGGCGGTCTTGCGGCGGCCGGTGCCATAATCAAAAGATGCGGACATGGCTGGACTCCTACTTCTCAAAGGTCAGCGGCTTGGGAGCCTGAGCGGCGTGCGGATGCTCAGCGCCGGCATAAATCTTCAGTTTCTTCAGCATGGCACGGCCAAGACGGTTCTTGGGGAGCATGCCGCGGACGGCCTTGCGGAGCACTTCCTCGGGCTTGGAGGCAAGGAGCTTCTCAAGGGTGATCTGCTTCAGGCCGCCGACCCAGCCGGAGTGGCTGTAGTAGACCTTGTCCTGCATCTTGGTGCCGGTGACGCGGATCTTCTCGCAGTTGACAACCACGATGAAGTCACCGTTGTCCATATGAGGGGCGAATTCAGGCTTGTGCTTGCCGCGGAGGCGATGAGCGATCTGGGCGGCGAGACGGCCGAGGATCTGGTCTTCGGCATCGACGAGATACCACTGACGATCGATGTCAGCCGGAGTCGGGCTGTAAGTTTTCATGAAATATCTCCTGTTCCGCTCGGGGCGGAACCACATGAATAATGCAGTTATTGAGGCGTAACCACAAAGGTCTTCCAGGGAAGACCGACCTCGCCAGGTCGTCCGTAATGGAGGAAGCCGGCATACATCGCCTGCAACGGGGAGCCTGCTCATGCATGCCCTGGGAACAGCTACCAGACTGCCGCACCCTCCGTGGACGTTGGAACGCCGTTTCTTGCCACGGAATCGGATTTTAATCAAGCCTGTCGCCCGCATTGGGGAAATTTCCTTAAAAATTTTCATGCAGGCCCCTTTACCGCCGCCCCAAGAGCGGTTATCTATCCCTCGTCAGCCCGCGAGGGCTGCCGGGCCTTCTGATTCCCAGCAGGCACTCCCATCGGGGGCGCATTGGTTTCGACGGGGATGCCGGAAGCTCCGGCTGCAGGTCGAGGCGCCGCTGGCCTCGTTAAAAGCGGCAGCAAAGTAATTGCCAACAACGATTACGACTACGCTCTCGCTGCGTAAGCAGCCCGAGGGCACCCTGACGGCCTAGGCCGTCACGCCGGAGCGGCCGACGTCTGATACGCCGCCGAGGTGTCAAACCCCATCAGGCTGGCATGTGCCTGCTCCTTCCGGGGCACATGCGAGGAGTTACGGCGGGATAACCGACGGGCGCCCGTCTGCGGGCAACCCCTGAAGCGAAAATTTCGTACGCAGACTAAACCTGTAGCGGCCGCAGTGGACCGTTCTCGGACGGGAGTTCGACTCTCCCCGCCTCCACCATCAAAAAAGTCGAGATAGCCTGTTTTAGTCCGTAAGTGACTGAACAGGCTATTCTTTTTCCCTTTCGGTAATATGCCGTCGTATGCGCTAATATGTAGAAAAACGCTTGAATCTGCGTTATTCAGTTACAGCACAGTTACATTTTTTCCAGTTACATCAAAATTTGTAACTGAAATGTAACTGAAAAATGTAACTGGAAAAGGTGAACGGTTCCCATGGGTAAACGGGTTCAAGGTGAAAATCTGCAGAGTGCAACTTCCGTACGAAATGCCCTTCGATTAGGCCTTCCCGCTGCCGATTCGGTTACAGGGGAGAGGGTTTTTCCCTGCAGGCTCAATGACGGCGGCTCGTTATCATTAGATATACGCTCCCCTGGTCGGGGTTCCTGGGTATATCGGGCTTCGGTAGCCGGCAAAAAGGTTGCCGTCACGCTTGGGAATGAAAGCCTCCCGCTTGTGGAGGCGCGCCGGCTGCGGAATGAGGCGCGCATACTTGCCCGCCAGGGCATCAATCCAAACGAATACCGCAAGGCCGCCATTGCCGAACGTCAGGCCCAAGATCAGCGCGAAGGCCTCACCTATGAAAAATTTGCACGCCGCTGGATAGAGTCGCCGGCCAAGGTTCGGAGAACCACGGAGGAAACACGGCAGGATGACTGGAACCGGCTTGCCTGCCATGCCCTCCCCCGAATCGGCCGGAAGAATTTTTATGAAATCACGCGCGCCGACTATGTGGGCATCATTGAGTCCCTGGTGGGTGCCGGCAAGGTGGCAAGCGCTAAAAAGCTGCTTACGGTACTGAATCAGATTGAAGGCTATGCAGTAGATGTCGGGGAGCTTGAACATACGCGGACGGAACGTCTTTCCAGGCTTGTGCCTGCCAGGCTGCCGAACGAAATCAGGCACAGGGCGGCAACTACAGATCCGGCCGGAGTCGGAGAAATCATGCGGCGCATCCATTCGCTTTCAGACTTCCGACGCGGGCCTGCCATGTGCATAGCCCTGCGGATCATTCCGTATATGGCAATCCGATCAAAAGAGCTGCGCGGCGCAACGTGGGATGAAATTGATTGGGAAAATCAGGTCTGGCGCATACCATACGATAGGATGAAGGGCCGCATAGCGTTCAATGTGCCGATCAGCAGGCAGGTCTTCGCCCTGCTCAAAGAGCTGCAAGAAATCACCGGCGACAAGCCCTTCATATTCCATTCACCCAAAAGCAAAGATGGGTACATCACAAGCGAAGGCCTGCGGAAAGCCCTGGAGGTAGGCTGCGGCATATCGAAGGACGATCAGTGTATTCACGGATTCCGCGCCGTATGGAAAACACTTGCGAAGGATGAAGGGCTGCCGGAGGTTATTCAGGAAGCGGGCGTTGCCCACAAGCTGGGAAATACTGTTGCACAGGCTTATGACAGAAGTGACCTTTTCCCGGTTCGCAGACAGGTTGCGCAATGGTGGGCTGATTATCTTGATGCCCTGCGGGACGGCCGCCCTACTCCAAAGGCGCCTATTCAGGCATGGAGCGTATCCGACTACCTGAACGGGGCGAAGGCGCGCACGGGGAATTCCTGATTTTCAAAACTATAGTGACAATGATGACAGAAATGACAGAATAGGGGAATTTTTGCCATCCGCCCTGAATTGAGTTTCGCATCTCGAATCCTGCTTTCTGAGTGTTTTTGAGTCCACATCTGTCTCTTTGAGTCCACTTCAGTCTCTTTGAGTCCATGTTAGTATCTTATTGTTTTTTTTAGTAGAAACCATTGAATCTTTACTCCGCTCATGTATGATTAAGCCTGTAGTTTTACGCTACGGGCTTTTTTTATAGTCCGTGGTCCACCTTCAATTTTATTGGGAGGTGACAGCATGTCACAGAATGAAATCATATCTCCCCGCATCCGCGTAAAGGAAGTGGCGGAAATACTGAACCTCAAAGCCGTTTCCACCGTCTGGAAGTACGTGAAGACCATTCCCGGCTTCCCCCAGCCCCGCCGAATCGGTGCCCGATTCACTTATTGGAATCGTGATGAAGTTCTCGCTTATGCTAGCCAGTAAGGCGACGAGCATGGCAAAATCACAAGCTCGACAGATTTCCAGAAGAGCAAAGTCCTTGCGTTCAAAGGTGCTTTATGGGAATGTGGAGCTCCCCAAAATAGACGGCGCAAGCCGTTGTGCTGATAGGTCTAGCGAAGACCTGCCGAACCTCCCAAGGGTGCGGCAAGAAGTCGTGTGTATTTCCGCTTTCAAGCGTCCTGCCTGTGGTGCATCCATCGGCGGGCGGTTTGAGCATATAGGCGGGGTTGCATCGTCCAGTATCCGAGAGGACTGGCGGCTTATCAGCAAGCCGGGGAGCGTTGTAGCCCCGCCCTTTTCTTTACTCCCGAGTTGCTGAGGTGTCCCATGGCTGAACACAGTAAATCCACACTTTTCACAATGGTGTTTTCCCGTAAATCCACACTTTTTACAATTTTTAAGGTCAAGCTTGTCGGTGAGGCGCGCTGATGGAAGTATCCATTTCCGAAATGGCCGGGCGCATTGCTGGCATCCTGCGGGATGCCGGTGCAGTGCTGGAGTCGGTGGAGCTTGGGGAAGGTACGCATTACGCAGGCACGGAGAAGAAGCCGCACGGCTCTGACTTCCGTTATTGGGTGATGCTGGACTTCCCGCCTTCGGTGACTTTCCGAAACTACCATGACGGCGGCGAGTCGATGACGGTGCATCTATGGGACAAGGCCGAAATAGGCAGGATGTCCGTCGTGGATCGTGCGCGCATCCGACAAGAGATTGAGAAGCAGAAAGCCGAAGCCCGTCAGCGTCATGACGCTGAGCTATTGGCGGCGGCTGACAAGGCCGCATACCTGATGAAGAAATCCGCTCCATGCCGGCGCCATCCGTACCTGAGAAGGAAGAAGGTCGCGCCGGTTCCGAACCTTGGAATAGGCCGCAACGGCACGCTGCTCGTTCCGATGTTCGACCCTGCCGGCCGCACGGCATCGGTGCAGTTCATAGACAGGGACGGGAACAAGCGGTTCCTCCGTGGCGGAGCCAAGAAGGGATGTTACTTCCCCATTCACGGCAATCCCTCCGGGCCGCTTCTTATTGCCGAAGGGCTGGCTACAGGCATCTCCCTTTTCATGTCCACCGGCTATTCCGTGGTCGTCGCATTCGATGCAGGGAACCTGTTGCCGGTCGGGAAGGTCATGCGTCATCGGTATCCATCACGGCAAATCATCTTTGCGGCTGACAACGATGTGGAAAGCGTGGATGCCAAGGGCCAGCCGTTCAACACCGGCGTTGTGAAGGCGCGCGCGGCGGCTGATGCCGTCGGCGGCAAGGTTGCGATCCCACCGGCTATTGATGGGAAAAGTACGGACTTCAATGACCTTCTGGTCGCTGGCCTGACGGAGGTGTGCTGATGGCTATTCCCACTAGGCTTGCGGCTGAATCCGCAGGTGCGAAGCTGATTGAGAAACTCGTGGACGATGCCGTCAAAACCGAAGAGCTTGCCCTTGATCCCGCAGGCTTCCGAAGCTTCAGGGAAGGGAAGAGGCGCGGCCTTTACTGGCTGAAGGAAACAAAGGACAGTGAAGGCGGGGTTGATATTGAGGAAGTCCGTATAGGTGACCCGCTTGATGTCATCGGCAAGAGCCGGAACCGTGATGGCATGGAGTGGGGCTTGTGGCTCCGCTGGATTGATGCCGACAGGAAAGAGCATCTTTGGGCCGTACCGGCTTCCATGTTTGCCGGTGATGGCAAAGACATAATGGCGGCTCTTCTTTCCGGCGGCTGGCATGGCGATCCGCAACAGAAAAAACAGCTTCTCCGATTCCTGGCCTCCATAAACACCGGCAGAAAAGTGCGGTGCGTGGATCGTGTCGGCTGGTATGAGTTTTCCGATGGCGGGCTTGTGTTCGTCATGCCGGATAGCATCATTGGGAAAACCGGTCAGGAAATAGTGGTTTTGCAGACTGCAAGCCCTACGGCCTCTTATGCCTGCCGTGGGACGCTGGAAGGTCAGCGCGAGATGTTCAAGCTGTGCATGGGAAATTCCTTCCTGATGTTCAGCCTTGCCGTCGGCTTTGCGGGGCCGCTCCTGTTCCTTGCTGGTATGGAATCCGGCGGATTCAACATCCACGGGGCCAGCTCTTCGGGGAAGTCCACCACGGGCCATGTAGCCGGTAGCCTGTTCGACTACTACGAACGGCTCCCTACATGGCGAAGCACGGACAATGCCCTTGAATCCATGTGTGCATTGAGGTCTGACGGCCTGATGCTTCTCGACGAACTCAGGGAAGCACCTTCAAAGAGCATATCCCAAGTCGTTTACATGGTCGCCAACGGGCGCGGCAAGGCACGGGCGAAGGCGGACGCATCCATCCGCCAGCCGCACGAATGGCGCACGATGATTCTTTCCACCGGAGAGATGACGATAACGGCAAGGATAGAGTCGTCAGGGGAACGTGCCTATGCCGGGCATGCGGTGCGGCTTGCGGACATCCCGGCCGATGCCGGTGCAGGCGTGGGCGTAGTTGAGG
>JAKSQA010000061.1 GCA_024404335.1 Mailhella sp. | reverse complement strand
CCTCCGACCTGGATGAAGACATGGGTGGGGCGGCTGTCCTGTTCCAGAAGCTCCCTTGCGATGGGGCCCTGGCCGGCTATGACGTCGGGGTCGTCATAGGGGGGGATGAGGGTGAGCCCCTTCTCCTTCGAGAGCCGTATGGATTCCGCATAGGCCTCGTCGAAGGAGCTGCCGTGGAGCACCACGTTGCCGCCGAAGCGGCGCACGGCATCGACCTTGATGTCGGGCGTCGTCGTGGGCATGACGATCGTGGCGTTCACGCCGAGCTTCGAGCCGGAGAGGGCGCAGCCCTGCGCGTGGTTGCCGGCCGAGGCGGCGACGATGCCGCGGGCGCGGGCTTCCTCGGGAAGCTGTGCGATCTTGTTGTAGGCGCCGCGGAGCTTGAACGAGTGCACGGGCTGGAGGTCCTCGCGCTTGAGGTAGATCCTGTTGCCCAGGCGCTCCGAGAGCTTTTCGAGATGCTGCAGGGGCGTGACGACTGCGACGTCATATACGGGGGAGAGCAGTATCTTCCGGAGATACTCCGCATTGCTCAGAAGTCTGTCCATATAACTGATCCTTTATGCTTGTGCCTGACGCCGGGTTCCCGTCGTGTCGCACGGCGGATTTCCGGTGCTTCGGAAATGGATGCTATTCGGCGTGCTGCTTTGCTCCGGGCTTGCGGAGCGCATAGAGCTCGTCGCGGGCCGCTTCCCATGTGGGCTCGGCGAAGACGGTCTCGCGGGAAGGCGCGACCTCGACGACGGAGGACTTCCCGTCGATGGTGACGCGCACGCTGACGGCGGAGCCGGACTGGACGGCCTTGGGGGAATACGATGCGACGAGCGACGCGGCTGCGCGGACGTCTTCGGATTCCCACGGGCGGGCCGATCTGCCGACGGCTATGGGGCCGGGGAAGCCGATGACCTTGAAGTGGAGGTCGCCGCCGCGGATGAGGCCGGCGTATATCTCATTGTCGAATTTCTGACGGCCTATGGAAAGCCAGCGGTCGCCGTGCCAGAACTGGCGGCCTACGTCGGCAAGGCGGAAATCGTTGACGTCGGGCTCGGAGAGGCGGGCGAGCACGGGCCAGAAGCGCCGCGTGTTCTCCTTCTCGGTGAGCTTGCAGCCGCCGCCGGGGGTGGGGATCTTCGTGATGCCCAGCCTCGCGGCGAGTTCGAGCTGGTCCTTCCTGCCCCTGCCGGAGATGTTCAGAAGGCGCGAGCGGTCGACCAGGCCCGATTCCTCGGCTTCCGTAGGATCGAGATGGAGGGCGCTCAGCGGGCGGAGGAGTATGCCTTTGATGTCGGCGTCGCGGCGGATGACATTGAGCGTGTCGCGGCGCTGCGACATGGGGCGCTGGCCCAGGACTTCTCCCGAAGCTATGAATTTCGCCCCATAGGTCTGCAGAAGCTCCTTCGTACGGCGCATCATGAGTATCTTGCAGTCGACGCAGGGGTTCATAGCGCTGCCGAATCCGTAGGCCGGACCGCGGCGGAGCAGGTCCACGAAGTCGGCGCTGACATCGACGGCATCTATGTCGAGGCCGTAGGTGTCACGCCATCCGGGCACATGGCCCGGCTCGCCGAAAAAGGGGGAGTAGTAGTGCAGGCACTTTATGCGAAGCCCCTGTTCCATGAGCAGCCGTGCGGTCAGGACGCTGTCGAGACCGCCGGAGAAAAGAGAGATGCCGTCGTAGTTTTCCATGGCGTTATAAATAGATGCTTCGCGAAGTGCTGGCAAGTGTTTCTCTTGCTCCCCGGGGCCGCTTTTGGTACTATCCGTCGAATTAAAAGCAGAGGAGCTTTCCACCATGGCCAAAAAGCCGCTTGTTTCCCCCGAGGAAGCCCGTCTTGAGGCGCTCAAGACTGCGCTCGTGACCATCGAACGCAAGTACGGCCAGGGGGCCGTCATGAAGCTTTCCGACGGCGTGCATGTCCATGTGCCCGTCATTCCGACCGGTTCCATCAGCCTCGATCTCGCGCTCGGCGTGGGAGGCGTCCCCCGCGGACGCGTGACCGAAATATACGGGCCCGAATCGTCGGGCAAGACGACGCTCACCCTTCACATCATCGCCGAATGCCAGAAGATGGGCGGCGTGGCGGCCTTCATCGACGCTGAGCATGCGCTCGATGTGGCCTATGCCGCAAGGCTCGGCGTGAAGACCGACGAGCTTCTGATCTCCCAGCCCGACCATGGCGAACAGGCCCTCGATATCGCCGACATGCTCGTCCGCTCCGGCGGCGTGGACATCGTCGTGGTGGACTCCGTGGCGGCGCTCATCCCCCAGGCGGAACTCGACGGAGCCATGGGCGAGTCCCAGGTGGGCGGCCATGCCCGCCTGATGTCGCATGCCATGCGCAAGCTCACCGGCACCATCCACAAGTCCAACACCTGCGTCATCTTCATCAACCAGATCCGCATGAAGATCGGCCAGATGGGGTACGGCAGCCCTGAGACCACGACGGGCGGCAACGCCCTCAAGTTCTACAGCTCCGTGCGCATGGACATACGCCGTGTGGGCACCCTGAAGGACAAGGACGAAGCGTACGGCTCCCTTACCCGCGTCAAGGTCGTCAAGAACAAGATGGCCCCGCCTTTCCGTGAAGCCAAGTTCGACATCATCTGGGGCACGGGCATCTCCCGCTCGGGCGAGATCCTCGACATGGCCGTCGAGGCAGGCATCGTCGACAAGAGCGGCGCCTGGTTCGCATACGGAAGCGAGAAGCTGGGCCAGGGGCGTGAGCGTGTGCGCGACCTGCTTAACGAGAACACCGCGCTTCGTGACGAGATCGAAGCCAAGGTCCGGGAACACCTCGGATACGGTGAAGCCTCCCAGGCTTCACCCGGATACGGCATGCCTTCGGAAGAAGACATGTACAATGAGGATTCCGTTTACTGATCCATCGGGCTGGATGACCTTCCGGCCTTCCCATACCCCGCCGCCCGGCCGGGAGCCGTCAGGGTTCCCCGCATCGGCCGTGCGGTCGGTTCCAAACCGGAGTATATATGCTTACTGCCAAGGAAATACGTCGTAAATTCCTGGATTTCTTTGAAAAGAACGGCCATGCCGTCGTGCCCTCGTCTTCCCTTGTTCCGCGCGACGACCCCAGCCTTCTCTTCACCAATGCCGGCATGGTCCAGTTCAAGAAGCTCTATCTGGGCCAGGAGAAGCGTTCCTACCGCTGCGCCACTACCGCGCAGAAGTGCCTGCGCGTCAGCGGCAAGCACAACGACCTTGAGAACGTGGGCCGCACCGCGCGCCACCATACGTTCTTCGAGATGCTCGGCAACTTCTCCTTCGCCTACTATTTCAAGGAAGAGGCCATCGGCTTCGCCTGGAAGTTCATCACCGAGGAGCTGAAGCTCCCCAAGGAAAAGCTGTACGTCACCGTCTACAAGGATGACGAGGAGGCCTTCGCCCTGTGGCAGAAGGTCGCGGGCCTGACGCCTGACCGCATCTTCCGCATGGGCGAGAAGGACAACTTCTGGACCATGGGCGACACGGGCCCCTGCGGCCCCTGTTCCGAAATCTATATCGACCAGGGCGAGGACATGGCCTGCGGCCCCGACTGCGGCATCGGCTCGTGCGACTGCGACCGCTTCCTTGAGATATGGAACCTCGTCTTCACCCAGTATGATCAGAAGAACCCCGGCGAACGCGTTCCGCTGGAGCATCCGAACATCGATACCGGCATGGGGCTTGAACGCATCGCCGCCGTATGCCAGGGCAAGCGCTCCAACTTCGACTGCGACCTGTTCCAGGACATCATCCAGTACGCCGCCTCCCTTGCGGGCGTGACCTATTCCTTCAGCGCTCCCGACACGAACGATGTGGATACGGCCCTGCGCGTCATTGCCGACCACAGCCGTTCCGCAGCCTTCATGATCGCCGACGGCATCCTTCCCTCGAACGAGGGCCGCGGCTACGTCCTGCGCCGCCTCATCCGCCGCGCGCTGCGCTTCGCCACGCTCATGGGCGTGCACGACGCCTTCCTGTACAAGACGGTGGGCAAGGTCGTCGAAGTCATGGGTGACGATTATCCCGAGCTCCGGGAGCATGCGGACTTCCTTTCCCGCGTGGTCTTCGAGGAGGAGAACCGCTTCCGTGTCACGCTCGACAAGGGCCTTGCCCTGCTTGACAGCGAGCTCGCCTCCCTTGCCGAACAGGGAGTGACGGTCATCCCCGGCGATGTCGCCTTCCGTCTCAACGACACCTTCGGCTTCCCGCTCGACATCGTTTCCGACGTCGCCTACAAGCGCGGCTTCACGGTGGATGAGAAGGGCTTTGCCGAGAAGATGCAGGAGCAGCGCTCCCGCGCCCGTGCGGCCTGGAAGGGCTCCGGCGAGAAGGATCTCGCGAACCGCTTCAAGTCGCTTCTTGAGGAGGGCATCTCCTCCGAGTTCGTGGGCTACGATTCCCTCACCGCAGATACGCGTCTCATCGCCCTGCTTGATGAGGACCTTCTCCCCGTGGAGTCCCTTAAGGCCGGGGAAAAGGGCTATGCCGTGGCAAGCCGCACGCCCTTCTACGGAGCATCCGGCGGCCAGGCGGGCGATACCGGTGTCATGAAGGCTCCCGAAGGGGTCGCCAGGGTCACCGATACGCTGAAGCCCATGCCTACCCTCATCGTCGAGCAGATCGAGGTTGTCGAGGGCTGCGTCCTCGCAGAGCAGGAAGTGACGCTTGAGGTCGACGCCGAACCCCGCCTTGCCTCCGCGCGGAACCATTCGTGCACGCATCTTCTTCAGGCTGCGCTCCGCAAGGTGCTGGGAAGCCATGTCCACCAGGCGGGCTCCTCCGTATCCGCCGAGCATCTCCGCTTCGACTTCACGCATATCGCCGCGATGACTCCCGAGGAGATCGCCGCGGTCGAGCGTGAGGTCAATGCCATGATCCTTGCCGACTATCCCGTGACGACGGCGCTGATGGATCACGAGGAGGCGGTGAAGACGGGAGCCATGGCGCTCTTCAATGAGAAGTACGGCGACAAGGTGCGCGTGGTGAGCATGGGCGCTGAGAATGCGGATCCCTGCTCCATCGAGCTGTGCGGCGGAACCCATCTTGCCCGTACCGGCCAGGCGGGTACCTTCGTCATCGTTTCCGAATCCGGCGTGGCTGCCGGCGTGCGCCGCATCGAGGCGGCCACCGGCTGGAATGCCTACGGGCTTATGGCTCTGCGCCGTTCCGAAATGGGTGCGCTGTGCGCTTCGCTGAAGACCCGTCCCGCCGACCTCTCCGCCCGCGTGGACGCCAGGCAGCAGGAGATAAAGGCCCTCCGCAGGGAGCTGGAGAAGGCCCAGGCTTCAAGCCGCGGCGATATCATGTCGGGAATCGAGGAGATTGCCGGTGTGAAGGTCCTGGCCGCAAGGGCCGGTGCCATGAATGTCAAGGCCCTCCGCGAGCTCATGGACGACGTACGCTCCAAGATGCCTTCCGGCGTGGCCTGCCTTGTGGCCGAGGACGGAGGCAAGGCTCAGATGATCCTGTATGTCTCCAAGGACCTCCATGACCGCTTCACGGCTCCCGCGCTTATTAAGGAATGCGCCGTGGCCATCAGCGGATCCGGCGGCGGCCGTCCCGACCAGGCGCAGGCCGGCGGAACGAACCCTGCCGGCATCGACGATGCGTTTGCGATACTGAAGGGGAAGATCAGAGGATAGTTCTCCGGCGGCATGATCTGCCGCTCCGGACACTGTGATCAATCCGAAAGGCCCGGACCATGTCCGGGCCTTTTCCGTACCCTGTCTGCCGGAACCGGGGCACGGTCGTCGGCGTGACCTGGGAATGCCGCATACAGGTCTTCCGGGCCGGCGGCAGCGTGCCCTCATCATGGCCGTCGCTCTCGAGTCCGTATCGAAAATATGGGCGCATACAGCCCGGTCCCCGTTCTTCCCGATGCCGACCTGGAGGCCACAGGCGGCGGATCGGATGGACGTCGGTTAACGGAAAACCCCCATCTCCGGGGCCGCTTATGCGGGCGGAGAGGGGGGCTCGTACCGGATTATGGTGGCCGGTCCGGCGGGGTGTGGGCCGCAGCTCCTCCGGCATCGGCCGGGGCATTGCTTCTCGTTGGGGAAGATTGCTTCTGCCGGGATGCTGCAGCACGCAGACAAGGGTTATGGCGCCGAGGCCGGCCGCATCGGAGATCAGCCCGGGCATGAGCATGCTGAGGCCGCCCGCGGCAAGGACAAGGCGGTAGAGCGGGTTGATGGGCCTGAACAGGAATCCGTTGAGCGCCGCCGCCACGCCGAATATGCCGGCGATTGAGGTGACGCAGATGATCCCTATCTCAAGGACGGAATCCACGCCTTCGAAAAGCAGGCTGGGGTTGAAGGCGAAGACGTAGGGCACGATGAATGCG
>JAKSQA010000060.1 GCA_024404335.1 Mailhella sp. | reverse complement strand
CCTGGCCATCCGACTGCGCGGACGGGTGAGGGAGCACAGGGAGTTCATGACCGCCATGGTCCTCTTCCCCGAAGACAGCCTCAGGTCGGCGAAGGCGTCCGCAGGCGCGATGATTCCCGGCGGCGGCATCGAGATCAAGGTGGACGTCGCATCCGCAAGGCTGGAGTTCTACGACCGCCCCGGCGCCATGCCGCAGGTGGAGCGCAGCTCCATAAAGATGGACCTGTACCGCAGGGACTTTTCCATCAACGCCATGGCCGTCAGGCTTGACCCCGATTCGTTCGGGCAGCTGGTGGACTTCTTCGACGGGCAGAACGACATCCGCGGCAAGCGGATCCGCGTGCTGCATGCGCTGAGCTTCGTCGAGGATCCCACGCGCATGTTCCGCGCCGTGCGCTTCGAGCAGCGCTATGGGTTCAGGCTTGGAGGCCAGTGCGAGAAGTTCATGCGGAACGCCGTCGACGACCTCCATCTGATCGAAGGACTCGCCGGGGCCAGGATCACCCATGAGCTCGAGCTCGTGATGAAGGAGAAGTTCCGCTGCGAGATGCTCGTGCGTCTTGACGAGCTGGGCCTGCTTTCGGCCGTCCATCCTATGCTCGCGCTCTCGGAGGAGAAGCGTGAGATGGCGGAGCGTGTGGGCAAGGTGCTTGAATGGTATATGTGCATGTACCTTCCGGAGAAGCCCGACATGCTCATGGTCATGCTTATCGCCCTGTGCCGCCGTTCGCCCGCTCCGGAGATCGAGGCCCTTCTCAGCCGTCTGCAGCTCCTGGAGAAGCGCGTGCGCGACACCATGGCGGTGCGCGGAGCCATCATGTCGGTTCGCCAGAGCATGGAGAAGTGGGCCCGGAGCGACGGCCCTATGAGCGTCCTCCATTCCATACTCAGGAAGGCGCCGCTCGAGACGCTTCTCTATCTTCTGGCCATGGAGGAGAGGCCGGAGCCGCACGAGAAGCTCACCAGATACATCTACATGGGCCGCACCATGCGCGCCAACATCACGGGCGACGACATCATCGCGCTCGGAGTCGGACGGGGGGCCGAGGTCGGGCGCATTCTCGATGCCGTGGTCTCGGCGAAGATGGACTCCCCCGACCTCGACAGGGAAGGGCAGCTGGAGATCGCGAGAAGGCTTGCGGAGGAGGCCGCGCGGGGCGCCGCTTCCTGAGCATGCGGCGATTTCAGCTTGACATTTCCCCTTCCTGCGGAAAAAATCGCTCATTTACGAACATGCGGCTCGCCGCGTCCAAATGGAATAGAAAACACTACGGCGCTATGCGCCCGGAGGTGCCTGATGGCCGAATATAAGAAAACCCTCAATCTTCCCGTGACCGGGTTCCCCATGAAGGCGAACCTCGTCCAGAAAGAACCGGAAATGCTGAAGTTCTGGGATGACTGCAACGCATTCCAGCTTATGCAGGACGCTTCCGGCTCCAACGGCGAATTCGTGCTGCACGACGGTCCGCCCTATGCGAACGGCCATATCCATCTCGGCCACGCGCTGAACAAGATCCTTAAGGACATCATCATCAAGTCCCGCAACCTCATGGGCCAGCGCACCGGCTATATTCCCGGATGGGACTGCCACGGCCTGCCCATCGAGCATAACGTGGAAGTGGAGCTCGGCGAGAAGAAGAAGGAGCTGCCCGCGCATGTCATCCGCAAGCGCTGCCGCCAGTATGCCTCCAAGTTCGTCGGCATCCAGTGCAAGGAGTTCAAGCGCCTCGGCGTGCTCGGCGACTGGGAGCATCCCTATCTCTCCATGCAGCCTGAGTTCGAGGCCGTGACCGCTTCCGAGCTGGCCACGTTCGTCGAGCGCAAGGCCGTGGTCCGCAGCAAGAAGCCCATCTACTGGTGCTGCCACTGCAAGACCGCGCTCGCCGAGGCGGAGGTCGAGTACAAGGACCTTTCCTCCCCCTCCATCTTCGTGCGTTTCCCCGTGGCCGCCCCCCGCGTGAAGGAGGCCTTCCCGCAGGCCGACACCGGCAGGTGCTTCATCGTGATCTGGACGACCACGCCCTGGACGCTGCCGAGCAACCTCGCCATCTGCGTGCATCCCGAGTTCAAGTACTGCCTCGTCGAGGCGGGCGGCAGCCAGTACATCCTGGCCGCCGAGCTTCTTGAAAGCTGCGCGAAGACCTTCGGATGGGAAGAGTATGCCGTGCTTTCCGAAAACACGGGCGCCTCTCTTGAGAAGGTCGAGGCCCGCCATCCCTTCCTCGACCGCACGTCCCTCATCATCTGCGGCGAGCATGTCACGCTCGACACCGGCACCGGCTGCGTCCACACCGCACCCGGCCATGGCCGCGAGGACTACGAGGTCGGCCTGAAGTACGGCCTTGAGGTGTATTCCCCCCTCGACGACGAGGGCCGCTACCTCTCCACCGTGGAGCACTTCCCCGGCATGCAGGTGTGGGATGCCAACCCCGCCGTCATCGAGAAGCTGAAGGAAGTCGGCAACCTCATGGCCCGCAGGGACATCTCCCATTCCTATCCCTGCTGCTGGCGCTGCAAGGAGCCCGTCATCTTCCGCGCCACGACCCAGTGGTTCATCGGCATGGAGCCCAACAATCTCCGCGGCAAGGCGCTCAAGGCCATTGAGAACGATGTCAAGTGGGTTCCCTCGTGGGGCCAGGGCCGCATCCACAACATGATCGAATCCCGCCCCGACTGGTGCATTTCCCGCCAGCGCATGTGGGGTGTGCCGATCCTCGCGCTCATCTGCAAGGACTGCGGCGAGGTCTGGAACGATCCCGCATGGATGAGGGAGGTCGCCGACCGCTTCCGCACGCATCCCACGGGATGCGACTACTGGTATGAGCACGAGGTCGAGGATCTGGCTCCCGCCGGTCTCAAGTGCCCCCACTGCGGCGGCTCCCGCTGGGAGAAGGAGGACGACATCCTCGACGTCTGGTTCGACTCCGGCACCAGCTTCGCCGCCGTCATGGAGCAGCGCGTGCCCGGCAGCGTTCCGGTCGATATGTACCTCGAGGGTTCTGACCAGCACCGCGGCTGGTTCCACAGCTCCCTGCTCGTGGGCATCGGTACCCGTGACAAGGCTCCCTACAAGGGCGTCCTCACGCACGGCTACGTCGTCGACGGCCAGGGCCACAAGATGTCCAAGTCCGTGGGCAACGTCGTCGCCCCCCAGGAGATCATCGACAAGTACGGCGCCGAGCTGCTCCGCCTGTGGGTGGCCTCCGTCGACTACCGCGAGGATGTCCGCTACTCCGAGGAGATCATGAAGCGCCTTGTGGATGCCTACCGCCGCATCCGCAACACCTGCCGCTACCTCCTCGGCAGCATCAGCGACCTCACGCCTGCGAAGCTCGTCCCCTTCGCCGAGATGCAGCCGCTTGACCGCTATGCCCTCAGCATCGTCCAGGCCGCCCATGAGGCCGCCGACGCTTCGTACAGGGAATACGAGTTCCACAAGGTCTTCCAGGGCCTGCACGGCCTCTGCGCCACCGACCTCTCGGCCTTCTACCTCGACGTGCTCAAGGACAGGCTGTACTCCTCCCTGCCCGACAGCGCCGAGCGCCGCTCCGCCCAGAGCGCCCTCTACCAGATGCTGCTCATCATGCTGCGCGACATGGCCCCCATCATGAGCTTCACCGCCGAAGAGGTCTTCCGCCATATTCCCGAGGCGCTCATGCCCAGGGATGCCGAAGGGAAGCCCGTCGTCACCGTGTTCGCCCTGCCCATGGCCGACACCTCCTCCTTCCGCCTCGGCGATGACGAGCGCGGAGCCTGGGAGATGGTCATGAACGTGCGCGCCGGCGTGACCCGCGCCATCGAGCCTCTCCGCAAGGAAGGCGTCATCGGCCACGGCCTCGATACGCACATCACCCTCTACGCCGACGCCAAGCTCCGCGACGCCATCCGCGACAGCGGCGCCGACATGCGTTCCGTGTGCATCGTCTCGCAGCTCGACATCGCCGATTTCGCCGATGCGCCCGCAGAGGCCCTTGCCTCCGCCCAGCTTGACGAATGCCCCGGCCTTGCCGTGGGCGTGCGCAAGGCCGAAGGCGAGAAGTGCGAGCGCTGCTGGATGTACTCCGCCGAGCTCGGCACCGAAGCCGGATACGAGACGCTGTGCCCCCGCTGCACGGCGGTCATGAAGGAACTGGCGAAGGCCGGGGAATAGTCCGTGGATTCCAGCCGCAGACGATACGCGTTCGTGCTCCTGGTCGGGCTTGCATGGCTTGTCCTCGACCAGGTGTCGAAGGCAGCCATCACCGCCGGGGTGCCGCTGAACCACGGGTTCGGCGTCATCCCCGGCTGCCTCGACATCGTCCATGTGCTCAACAGGGGCGCCGCATTCGGCTTTCTCAACAGCGCCGATACGACATGGCAGTTCTGGCTTTTCGGGGCCGCGGCCGTCATCGTATGCGGCATCATCCTGAACATAGTCCGCACCTCGCCGTACAGCGCCCCGCTTTTCTTCGGGCTGGGCAGCATCATGGGCGGCGCGGTGGGCAACCTCATCGACCGGGTACGCGTCATGGCGGTGACGGACTTCATCGACATCTACTGGGGCCGGTGGCACTGGCCTGCGTTCAACGTCGCCGATGTGGCGATATGCCTCGGGGTGGCCGTGGCGGGATTCATCCTGCTGCGCCAGGCCGGGCAGGAAATGCGGAACAGGGGGTGATATGCTGTTAAGCGACCTTACAGGCGAGCAGATGATCATGCTGCTTCTTCCGGCCCTTCCGAACATGTGGGCGCTCAAGCACGCCATGTACCATGATTTCCCCACGCAGCGCGAGAAGAGCCGCTGGATGCTGGCATGCGTGCTGCTGCCCTGCATCGGCGGGCTCGCCTACTACTTCGTGGGCAGGAAGCATGCGGGGACGAAGGAGCTGGATATCTTTGACGTCGCGGAACGGAGCAGAAACGGAGGCGCGTCGGCCCCGCAGGGGGCCGCCCCGGTCTCTGTAGAGGAGGGCGGCACGGATTCCGTGGAAAACGCTTCTCCCGCGGAGATGCCTGCGGATGCCCGGCGGCAGCCCGCCGGAGCGCCTTCCGGCGAAGACGGCTGGTCCTTCGGCTGCCCTGATGACGACAGGGGCGGAAAACGCTGATTAACGATTTTCATAAACGTGCCTCCGCCGTGCGGCGGGGTACGATACAGCAGGAGAAAAGGGTATGGATCTGATGAAATGGAGCCGTATGGCCGCGCTTCTGACGCTGCCCCTTATGCTGGGCGCGTGCGCCAGCTCGAGCGAGCATAATGCCCTTCAGGCCCAGGTGAACCAGATGACGAGGCAGATGAGCAGCAGCCAGACCAGCCAGGCCGACAGCTGGTCGCAGATCGTCGAGCTCCGTCAGGAGGTCGCCGACCTCAAGGGGCAGCTTGATACGCTGAACCACGCCCTCCAGCGCGTGGGCGGCGCGCAGAAGCTTGCTGAAACGCAGGCCGTGCACAGCCGTGCCCTGAGGCTCGTGGAAAGCCAGATGGCCATGGACCTGCAGCTGGATTCCGCCTCTCCGGCGCCGGCTCCCGCCCAGCCCGGATCCTCCGAGCCTGCGATGATGCCCGCTGCCCAGCAGCAGGAGCTTCAGACCGCGGTCCAGCAGCCCGTCATCCAGCAGCCTGCGGTGCAGCAGCCCGTCCAGGCGCCCGCCGCGGCCAAGCCCGCGACGACCGACATCGCCAAGGCTCTGTACGACAACGGCATGAACTCGTTCAATGCGCGGAAGTATTCGGCGGCCCTGAAGTCCTTCTCCGACTTCACGTCGACGTACCCGAAGCACAAGCTGGCCTCCAACGCATGGTTCTGGCAGGGCGAGTCCCAGTATCAGCTCAAGCGCTACGGCGAGGCTGCGCTGGCCTACAACAACGTCATCACCGGATCTCCCAACGCCCCCAAGGCTCCCGCCTGCTACCTGAAGCAGGGCATGGCCTTCATCCAGCTTAAGAAGAACGCCGCGGCCAAGCAGCGCCTCACGGAGCTGATCAGGAAGTACCCCAAGGCTCCTGAAGCCGCCCGCGCCAAGCAGGTCATCTCGCAGAACAAGCTGTAGTCCTGCGTTTCCGGCATTCAGAAAGGCCGGTCTAAAGAGAGGAGTCCGCATCGTGTGTGAACGGTGCGGACTTTTTTAGCATGTATGAGAAGCGTCGGACAGGGTGGAACTGATGCCGGACAGTTCACGTAAGGCACTCCTACTGCACTTAGCGAGCGAAATCGAGTCTAGGCTTGCAAGGGCTGAAGTTTAAGGATAATTTTTGGAAAAATATTATATCCAGGGGATTGCATCATGGGTGAAGAAAAAGAAATTCCGACTGATTCTGAAGTTATCAATGCCACTTTGCCTGATGCGGCTGAAAACAATGGTGCTGAGGGCCAAAATATAGCTGGGGCTGATGCGGCGGAAAGCAAAGCT
>JAKSQA010000006.1 GCA_024404335.1 Mailhella sp. | reverse complement strand
ATTTCCGAATCCGACATCATGCTGGCTGCGGCATCCAACGCCATCATCATCGGCTTCAACGTGCGCCCGACCGCCAAGGTAAAGGAGATCGCGGAACAGGAGCAGGTGGACATCCGCTTCTACGACATCATCTACAAGCTCGTGGATGAGATAAAGAGCGCCATGGCCGGCCTCCTCGCCCCTGTCTCCAAGGAAGTCTACCTCGGCCAGGCGGAAGTCCGCCAGACCTTCTCCGTGCCCAAGGTCGGCGTCATCGCCGGCTGCATGGTCACCGACGGCAAGCTCACCCGTACGGCGAACGTCAGGCTGCTCCGTGACGGCGTGGTCGTCTACACCGGCAAGATCGCTTCGCTCAAGCGCCTGAAGGACGACGCCCGCGAAGTCGTGCGCAACCTCGAGTGCGGCTGCGGACTTGAGAACTTCCACGACATCAAGATCGGCGACGTCATCGAAGCCTTCGATATGGTGGAAGAGGCAGCATCCCTCGACTAAACGGACACTTCAGAGCCTAAGGCGGATTCCCTGCGGGGAATCCGCCTTTTTTTCGCCCTGCATCCCGGGTATGCGGCGGATTCCTGCGGACTTCACAGGGCGGAAGCGGCGCGGCGCATTATCCGAATCTCCATGCGGACGCTCCTTGTTTTCATCTTTCCGCTTTCCGCATGGCTTCCGCTGCAAAAGCCGCAGGAGCAGCCGCACAGAGGCCGGAAAATCTCCCTCCCGGCCACACTCACCAAGCACCAGGCTTCCGGGTGCCGTCTTTCCGTAATTCCGTACGGCCCCATGGCCGCAAGCAGAGGGGTACAGAGCCGCTTCATCTCACTCGGCAGGGGGGCCTTCCTGCAGAGCCATGCCGGATGTGATAAGCGCCATGCGTCCATTCGGACGCATCGCAGACGACAGGAAAGCCCCCTCCTCTCCTTGAGAGGAAGGGGCTTTCAGACTACAGCCGATGCCGGCGGAATCAGTTCTGGGCCACGCCCCAGTCATGCCCCTTTTCCGGCGGGAGCTGCCAGACCTTCCAGTGGAGCTCATGAAGCAGCTTAGGATCCATAAGGAAGGCCGACTTCTCCTGTTTCGAGAGCTTCTGAGGGCCGACCTCCAGCGCTTTGGCAATCAGGGCCATCCTGTCCTTCTCCCTCTCCTCTCCGATGGGGCGCTCCGCTGCGCGGCGGCGGATCAGGGCGATGTGGAGCGCATGGACGCGGGGGATGACGACGGCGCGGGTGAATCCGCGCCCCTTCTCAATGGTGAAGGGGGAATACCGTTCGGGCAGCGTGAGGACATGGTGCATGTCCGCCTGCTCAGGCGCCTCCTGCCGCTCGGATGCGGTGACGAAGAAGCCCATCTTCTTCGCAGCCATGCCCCAGCTCACGCGGCTTGTGAATACGGAAAGGGGGATGGAGAAGGTGAGGCCGAACGCGATGGGGGAGAACCACCAGAAGAAGCCGGGGTTGATGATCCACATGAATCCGCCCCATACGATGCCGAGAAGCGTGCCCCACCAGTGGAAGCGGATGGCATCGCCCCAGCTTGTCCCCTGGTCGCTTCTGTTCTGCGTGTTCCAGGAGACCTTCCAGCCCAGCAGGGTGGTCACGACGAAGAAGCTGTGGAATATCATGCGCACGGGTGCGAGGAAGGTGGAGATGACCACTTCGCCGAGGACGCTCATGCACATGGGTATGAATCCGCCGAAGTTCTTCGCACCTCCCTTGCATGCGGTGAGTATGATGGCGAAAATCTTGGGCATGAACAGCATGACGCATGTGCTCCCGAGCAGGAGGAGCGCCCACTTGGGATACCAGGTGGGCCAGACGGGGAACAGCGTGGGGCCGTTGGGGAAGTAGGAAGGCGGGATGAACGCCTCCGATACCGCCTGGATCGAACTGAAGACGAGGAAGAAGAACCAGAGCAGCGCGGACGCATACGACATGATGCCGTTGATGAACAGCGCGCGGTGCGTGGGGAATATGCCTCCGGAGAAGATCAGACGGCTGTGCTGCAGGTTGCCCTGGCACCAGCGTCGGTCTCTGATGAGCTCGTCGATAAGGGAAGGCGGGCTCTCCTCCCATGAACCGTCAAGGTCATAGGCGAGCCATACGCCGTATCCGGCGCGGCGCATGAGCGCGGATTCGACGAAGTCGTGGCTCAGGATGTCACCGGCAAGCGGGCCCCTTCCCGGCAGCGTGGGAAGCTGGCAGTGGTCGATGAACGGCTGTACGCGGATGATGGCGTTGTGTCCCCAGTACTGCGCGTCGCCGAGAAGCCAGAAATGGAGCCCGGTGGCGAAGATGGGGCCGTAGAGATGGTTCGCGAACTGCTGGACGCGCGCTATCAGGCTGTTCATGTTGACGGCGAGGGGCGGCGTCTGGAGCATTCCCATTTCGGGATGGAGCTCCATCGACTTGACCATGCGGACCATGGTCCTGCCGCTCATGACGCTGTCGGCGTCGAAGACGATCATGTACTTGTAGTGCGCGCCCCAGCGCCTGCAGAAGTCGGCGACGTTGCCGCTCTTGCGCTTGGTATTGTTGCGGCGCCTGCGGTAGAAGATGTGCCCGAAGCAGTCCTCCCTGGTGCAGAACTCGTTCCAGGCCTCCTCTTCGGCCACCCACGCATCGGGGCTGGTGGAATCCGAAAGGATGAAGATGTCGAACTTTTCGCTCTCACCGCTTTCCACAAGGGAATGCCATGTGGCGGCGATGCCCGCCATGTATTTCTTCGTATCCTCGTTGTAGACGGGGAAGAGGATGGCCGTCCGTGTTCCGGCGTCGATCTCCACGGAGTCGCAGCCCTTCGTGGGCATGAACCTGTCGACTCCGCGGGTGAGGACCCAGCATCCGGCGGCGCACATCCAGAAACCGATGGATATCCAGCCGACGAGGATGGCGAACAGCCCGGGGGTGGTGATCCTCACGGCGTCGATGCCCTGGGCGGGAAGGATGCCGTACATGCTGTACGCGCCGATGACGGCCGGAACGACGATGAGCGTCATGAGGAGGAAGCGGCGCCTGCCTGCCGTATGCTCCCAGTCCTCCTGCTTCCGCTGCCTGTCGGAGCTGCGCTTCCAGGAGTCGCGCTCCTTCGTGGCGGGCACATGGAGGATGCGGAACATCCTGCTCAGCGTCTTCCTGAAGATGCTGAGCCAGGGTGTGCGGTCGAGCTCTTCGGGGAGCATGGAGCTGCGGACCATGGCAGGGGCGGAGAGCAGATGGGGGTCATCATCGCCGGGAATGAGCTTCCTGTCGTTCTCCTCGAGGATCCTGTGGAGGCATGTGAGGGCCTCCTCATAGGTAGGATGGTCGGATTCGCAGCGGCTGAGGCTTTCAAGAGCGAGGGCAACGCTTTTCTTGGGCGGTAGGTTCAGGCCTCGCGCGTAGAGCAGTATCCTGTCTCTGACGCGGAGGTCCATTTCCTGAAAAAGGTCCATGGGAATGCCTTTTGCAAACGGTTCGATCGGCGGCGTCATGCCTATTGGGGATTAAGCTGCCAGTCGTAGGTCCAGACTTCGGTCAGCAAATCGGGCAGGTTCTCGCCCTTCTTGAGGGCTGCGCGGAAACGCAGCTCCACGGGCCCCTTCCGGGCCGCCATGAGGCTCTTCAGCACGCCATCCTCCTTGGGAAGGCGCACCTTGATATCAAGCCTCCATCCATTAACGGCAGGGTTGCGCACCAGCCTCTTCTCAAGAAGAGGTATCGACTCGGGGGTCTCCACAAGGCTGGCTATGCCGGCATCAGAGGCCATGCGGTCCAGCTCCCCGCCGGAGAAGTCGATATGGAAGGTCATCGTGTCGCCGCTGCGGGAAATGCGGGTGGAGGAGACGGTGCCCAGCTCATGGCGCTCGGAGCCTGGCGCCATCCAGAAGAGCTTCCACGCATACATGTGCGAGTCGGGGTAGCGGAGCTCAGCTTCCGGGACATCGGGCGCGGAGGATTCCCTGGGCTTCGCAGGAGACCAGAATGCGACGATGTTGTCGTTCATCTCGCTGTCGGTGGGGATCTTGACGAGGTTCAGCGTGCCGTTGCCCCAGTCGCCCTCAGGCTCCACCCACAGGGAGGGCCGGAGGTCATAGCGGGCATCGATGTCCTGATAGCTGGCGAAGCTGCCGTCCCTCTGCATGAGACCGAATCCCCTGGGATTCGTCAGAGGGAAGGTACGCACGCTCAGCAGCCGCGGATTGTTGAGGGGGCACCACGTCCATCTGTCGCCGCCCTCGGCAAAGAGAAGGCCGTCGGAGTTATGTATCTCGGGGCGGAAATCATCAGGACGGCCGTTCTTCTCCTCACCGTAGAAGAACATGCTGGTCAGCGGCGCGAGGCCGATCTTCTCAAGGTTCTTCGCTCCCTGCCTTGTGAAGAGGGCGCACTTCACATCCATTTCCGTAGGAGCCCCGGGGATGATCGTGAAGCAGTAGGCTCCGGCCATGGTCGGACTGTCGGTAAGCGCATAGACGACGACGCGGTCGGCATCAGGCGCGGGCTTCACTATCCAGAACTCCCGGAAATAGGGGAATTCCTCTCCCTGGGCGCAGGCCGTATCGAGGGCGAGGCCCCGGGAATAGATGCCGTAGTGGCTTCCCTTGGCAAGGGCCCGGAAGTAGGACGCACCGAGGAATATGGCCAGCTCGTCCTTGTAGTCGCTCCTGTTCAGGGCGTAGTGCAGGCGGAATCCGGCGAAGTCGAGCCCTTCCGCCTGATCGGCTCTGATGGCCAGCTTGTCGTCGCCATAGGTGAACAGCGAGGTATCGAAGGCCACATCCTCAACGCCGTCGCCGGTGACCACATGTATGCGGACGGTCTTGTCATAGTACAGGCCGGGATGGAAGAACTGCACGGAGAAGGGAAGGCCCTCATCGGTCCAGAGGGCCTTTTCAGGACGGAAGCGTATGCTGGTCCAGACTTCGGGCTTCATTTCGGGCACGGTGAGGAACGCGGGGACGGAGGGCTTGTCCACATAGGGGGTGCCCGCAAGGTCCTGCGCCATCGCCTGGACATCGGCGAAGGCAAAGGGGTATGCCGCCTGTGCCTGAACCGGAGCCATGAATGCCGATACGAGTACACAGAGACAGAGGATGAGACGATGGAACATTCGGAAGTCTCCTGATGCGCTGCTGGCGCGCACCGCTGCGGAAAACCTGCCCAGTATGAGATGCAGCTCTGCAACATACTTGTATTACAGGTTTTTCATGAAAAATGCCGTATCCGTAAAGGGCTGCGGCAATATTGATTTCTTCCCACACTCTTTAAAACCGTCGTGTTCGCTTGTCCAGCGGTTTTTATGGCCTTCCATGCCTGCGGCACGGCTTCGGGAGCATGATGCTTGCGGCGGGGACGGGCATGCGCTAGTCTTTATGCGGAACAGCGAGGTATGCATGGGAAAACTTCTGGAACTTCAGCAGGTAAGCCGCGAATTCAGCGGCAGGAGAGGCTTCTTCAGCCCCGTTCCCGCCAGGATCAGGGCCGTGGACGGCATTTCCCTGGAAATCGCTTCAGGAGAGACCCTCGGGCTTGTGGGCGAATCGGGCTGCGGCAAATCCACGCTTGCCCGCATGGCCGTGGGGCTGCTGGAGCCTACATCCGGAGAGGTCCTGCTTGACGGCAGGGCAATGCGGGAATGGACGGCTCCCGAACGTGCGCGGCGCATCCAGATGGTCTTCCAGGATCCCTTCTCCTCGCTGAATCCCCGAAGACGCGTAGGGGATTCGATCACGGAACCGCTGCTGATTGCGGACAAGTCTGCGGGAAGACGCCTGCAGAGGCATTTCCTTCGGGCCGCAGGAGAGGAGCTGCTCCTGAAGGTCGGACTCCGGGCCGAGCATTTCGACCGCTATCCCCACGAGTTCTCAGGAGGTCAGCGGCAGCGCATCGCCGTGGCCAGAGCCCTCTCATCAGGCGCCGCAGCCGTCGTATGCGATGAGCCCGTCTCGGCCCTTGACGCCTCCGTGCAGGCACAGGTGCTCAACCTCCTCAGGGACATCCAGGATGAGCGAGGGCTGGGCTATCTTTTCATTTCCCATGACCTCGGGGTGATAGGCTTCATGAGCTCGCGGATCGCGGTGATGTATCTCGGCAGGATCATGGAGGAAGCTCCCCGAGGCGAACTTCTCGCACACCCCGCCCATCCTTATACTGCCGCCCTGATGGCCTCGGCCCCCTCGCGGGACATTGCGAATCGCGGATCGCTCCCCGTGCTCTCAGGAGAGATGCCCTCGCCGCTTGCTCCGCCGCCGGGCTGCGTGTTCCATCCCCGCTGCCCCTGTGCGAAGCCGGAGTGCCGGGAATCCGAACCTGCTCTGAAGGATATGGGCGGCGGCCATACCGTGCGCTGCCATCATCCCCTGTAGCCCGCCGGACACACTAGCGGCCGATGAAGGGCTCCGCCCCGTCTTCAGAAGGGAATCCGCACTGCGGCCGGCCGCCATCCTGCCTGTCGAAAAGCCTGAGATACGCCTCGTATGCCGCAGCTGCAGGCGAAGACGGCGGCAGACGCAGCCTGCCCAGACTCTCGGGGCGCTCCGGGCCGGGACGCTTGGGCACGACCGTCGTATCGACGCGCCTCAGATCCGTACGCCCCATGAGCAGATGCAGCTCCACCCTGTGGAAGCGCTCCTCTTTGAGAAAGCCGTTCGCACGGCGCAGTATCTCGGCTTCCTCATACACGAGCTCCTGCATGACGCACTGGTCGTCTCCGCCGATGAGGATCACATCCCCCCTGCTTCCGAGAGGACGGGCCCTTTCCGCAAGGTCGTCCCCCATGACCGCCTGCCAGTTCCTCCACAGATCGCACAGCACGTCACGCTTCCGGGCGCAGTGCCCCTGCTTCGCAAGCCACTGGCTGAGCGACGATCCTATGTCGGTGGGGCCGGTCCCCCGCTTGTCGAGGTCGAAGCCGGCAAAACGTCCGTGAGACTTTTTTTCCATGAGGTGCCGTTCTCCACAGCGGACCGGCCTCCCGCCCTGCAGCGGAACGGCGGTCAGGAATTCCTCTGCTCCCAGGACGAATACGGGCTTCTGCTGAGCTCGGAGTTGAGATACTTCGATATATGGCTGACTTCCTCGCCCAGCCAGTCCGGCCTCACGAAGGGCTGGTCCTCACTGGCCAGCTCGATCTCGGCGATGACAAGCCCCTCGTTCGCGCCATGGAACTCATCGACTTCCCAGACGCTTCCCTCCTGCTCGAAGGTATAGCGGGTCTTCTCTATGATCTCGTCCTGCTGGAGTCCGGCAAGCAGCGCCGAGGCTTCCTCCGCCGGGATCTCATATTCGAATTCGCTCCGTGCGATCCCGCTGCCGCGGAACTTTATGTTGAGGATGCCCCTGGATCCCGCAAGCCTGATGCGGACGGTGCGGTTGTTCGTCCGTGCGATGTATCCCTGACGGAACATGACGCCTTCGGCGCGGTTGCGCCAGCCATCGCCGGCGACTAGGAATTTGCGTTCTATTTCCTGCTGATGCATAGCGGCTGCCTCCTCTTTGCCGCAGGGGGAAGAAATCGTCGTCAGAAAACGGCCTTGCTGAAAAGGATGACGGCCGCCAGGGAGAGGAAGATGAGGACGAAGATGATGAACAGCTTCTGGTTGATATGCCTGCCGACCAGGAAGCCGAAATACTGCCCCAGGAAGGAGCTGAAGATTCCGGGTATGGACCAGAGCAGAAGCTCCTCGGTATAGAGCCCGGTGAAATACTGGCTTGCGAACGTTATCCAGCTGCTGAACATGAAGAGGTTCGACGTCGTGCTGCGGGCATGGTCCTTGTCCCAGTGCTTGAGCAGGACGAATATCCCTACGGGTACGCCCACTACGGATACCGACGAATTGGCGAATCCGCTGGCCATGCCCGTGATAAGCAGGGATGCGACGGAATCCCGAAGCGTCCATGTGACCCTGGACTGGAGCGCCTGCAGGACGAGGAACGCCATGATCATAAGGCTGATGGCTATCTGAAGGTCACGCATGGGGATGGCCTTCAGCGCGGCAGCCCCGAGGACGCATCCGGGGATGCACCCGGCCCAGAGCCACTTCATCTCATTCCACACGGCATCCTTCCTGTAAAGCCAGGCCAGATGCGTGCAGCTCGGAACGCCGATGATGCAGCAGGTGAGGACGGCATCCGTCATGCTCATGCCGAGGGCAAGGATGGGCAGCGCCACCATCATCGCGCCGAAACCGGCTACGCCGCTGGTGAACCCGCCGATGAACCAGCTGATGAAGGAAACTATCAGGGCGGCCGTCATGGAATCCTCGCGGAAATTTTGAAAACTCCGGAATGCGGATGCAAGAAAGGGCGGGAAGTCGCCTTCCCGCCCTGACTGTCATTCCGAAGCCGGATTAGTCGTTGAACTTCTGCTTGAGAAGGTCGCCGAGGGTCTGGCTGATGCTGTTATCACCGGAATGGTAATCCTTGGGCTTGCGGCGTTCCTCATCATCCTTGATCTGCTTGATGGAGAGGCCGAGGCGGCGCTCGTCAGCGGAGACATGGATGATCTTGGCTTCGACGGTATCGCCTTCCTTGTAAAGTTCGGAAGGAGACTTCACCTTCTTGCCGAGCTCGGTGACATGGATGAGGCCTTCGATGCCTTCTTCCACTTCAACGAAGAGACCGAAATCGGTCACGTTGGTCACGGTGCCCTTGACCATGTTGCCCACGGGATAGCGGGCGGGGACGCTGCTCCAGGGATCTTCGGTGAGCTGCTTCATGCCGAGGGTGAACTTCTCGTTCTCCTGATCCACGGTGAGCACCTTGGCCTGGACGACGTCACCGACCTTGTACATTTCACCGGGGTGGCGGAGCTTCTTGGTCCAGGAGATGTCGGAGACATGGATGAGGCCGTCGATGCCGTCTTCGATGCCGATGAACATGCCGAATTCGGTGATGTTCTTGATCACGCCTTCAATGACGGTGCCTTCGGGGAAGCGTTCGCCGACGAGTTCCCAGGGATTGGGCTTGACCTGCTTCATGCCGAGGGAGATGCGCTTCTTCTCGCTGTCGACGCCGAGGATGACGACTTCGACCTCATCGCCCTGGTGCACCATCTGGGAAGGATGACGGAGCTTGCGGGTCCAGGACATTTCGGAGATGTGGACGAGGCCTTCGACGCCGGGCTCGAGCTCGACGAAGACGCCGTAGTCAACCAGGTTGGTGACCTTGCCGGTGTGGTGGGAGCCTTCGGGGAAGCGGGCGGTGATGTCCTGCCAGGGATCGGGCACAAGCTGCTTGAGGCCGAGGGAGACCTTCTGGTTCTCCTTGTCGAAGGAGAGGACCTTCAGCTCCAGTTCCTGGCCGAGGGTGACCATCTCGCGGGGATGGCGGATGCGCTTCCAGGACATGTCGGTGATGTGCAGGAGGCCGTCGAGGCCGCCGAGGTCGACGAAGACGCCGTACTCGGTGATGTTCTTGGCCTTGCCCTTGACGATCTGGCCTTCAGCGAGGGTCTGGAGGAGAGCGGCGCGCTTGGTATCGCGTTCTTCCTCGAGGAGCACGCGGCGGGAAGCGATGACGTTGCTGCGGCGGCGGTTGATCTTGAGGACGCGGAAATCGTACTGCTGGTTGACGAGGGCGTCCATGTCCGGAACGGGACGGAGATCCACATGGGAACCGGGCAGGAAGGCTTCGACGCCGCCGAGATCGACGGTATAGCCGCCCTTGATGCGACGGGTGAGGGTGCCGGCGATGACGCCGCCCTGTTCCTGAACGGCTTCGAGCTGATCGAACAGCTGCATACGCTTGGCCTTTTCGAACGAAAGGGTGATGGTGCCATCGTTTTCGTTCTTGTGGACAACGTACACGTCAACGCTGTCGCCGACATTGACCGTCATATTGCCCTGAGCATCCCGGAATTCGGCAGCGGGGATCTGGCCTTCGGACTTGAAGCTGACGTCCACCAGCACAGTATCTTCGTCGATGCGCACGACCTCGCCCTTGACGATGGAGCCTTCTTCAAGGTCACCCATGTCGGGGGTCATGTAGCTGTCGAGCATGCTTGCAAATTCGGAATCTTGGTTTTCCATGTTTTCGGCAGTTGCCATAAAGGATCCTCCAACCTAACGAACAGAATTTTTCCGCACTCGGGCGGATCTCTCTACATAGCATGCTTACCCTTGACATACAAGCTGTTTCTGCCGGAGAATCGCAGAATATACCGACAGGACTGCATGTTTCGGAACGGGGTCCACGACCTCCGCCGAGCCCTGGAATCGGTGGACGGCATACGCATACGGGAGGATCCGCATGGCGGAACAGGAAGGAAAACCGAACGGACTGGCCGTGACGGAAGCCGAGGCGGGCCAGAAGCTGCTGAATTTTCTCAGAAGACGCATAGACGCGCCTGACGGCGACCTGCACCGCTGGATACGGACGGGGCAGGTCCGCATTAACGGATCCAGGGCGAAGGCCTTCGACAGGCTGGAGACCGGCGGAACGGTGAGGATACCGCCGTTCGCGGCCCTGAGGCGCGGCGCGGATGCCGGCGCACCATCCCGCGGCGCAGGGAGTGTTCCGGAGCTCCCCCCCGTCGTCTATGAGGATGGCGAGATCATAGTCCTGGCGAAACCCGCGGGGCTTCCCGTGCAGGGCGGCTCAGGCCATTCCGACAGCATCGCATCACGGCTGGCCGCGGCAAGGGCGGCAGCCGATTTCGTACCAGCCCCCGTCCACAGGCTCGACAGGGACACCTCCGGACTTCTTGTCGCGGGAAAGACCTATGCCTCCGTCCGGGCCCTTACGGACGCCTTCGCTGGCAGGGGGGGGCGCCCTCCGCACAAGGTGTACCTCGCATGGGTGGAGGGATTCTGGAGGGAAGGAGAGAAAACACTCCGGGACTTCCTCGCAAAGGATGAGACTGCGGAGAAGATGGTCTCCGTCCCGCCATCAGAAGCGTCTTCCGCCAGTGCGAAGGAGGCTCTCTGCATAGTCAGGCCCATGGAGCGTCGCAGCATCGGCGGCAGGCCGCACACGCTGCTGAGCGTAGAGCTGCTGACCGGAAGGAAGCATCAGATACGTGTGCAGCTTTCCAGCCGCGGGCATCCTGTCGCAGGCGACGGCCGATATGGGAAAAAGGGGAAGCTGATGCTTCACGCCTGGAGGCTGACGATACCCAGGGAAGGCATGGATGACCTGGACCTGGAGCTCCCGCCGCCGTGGGGCGGGGAATGGGCCGTCCATCATCCGGCGTGACGGCCCAGCCGTTCCATGATCACACGGGCCGCCAGGGCCGAACCGCCTCTCCTGGGCTCAAGCCAGCTGTCGAATCCGGCCCTGACCTCATCCTTCGGCATGGCCGGGGCGAGAGGCGATGCGCAGCCGGGTGACATCCGGCACAGTATTCCGGAGACGAGCCCCCTGCCCGCAAAGGCGGAGATGTCCGCCCCGGCCTGCATGAGCATTGTCTCCACCACGGCCTTCGGCGTCTTCCTCACATGCAGCAGCCCCGCCTCCTCGAGCGAGGGGAGGCTTCCGGATGCGCTCATGGCCCAGAGGAAGCTGGATGCGGACGGGCCTATGCAGGGCACGACCCCTGCGGAAAGGGCTTCAAGGAAATTCTGGCCGCCCTGTCCGAAGCTTCCGCCGACAAAGACCGCCGTGGCTTCCGCATAGAGTCCGGGCAGGTCGCCGAACCTGTCCCATACAAGCGCGGCCCCCTCGGGCATTTCAGAAGAGTCTCCGAGCCCGGAGAGGAGGACGGGCCGGAGCCCCAGATCCTCCAGGCGTTCCATCCATGGCCGGACCCGGTGGAGATGGCGCGGCACTATGACGACTGCGGCATCCGGGAAATGCCTGCGGATCAGATGGAGATGGCCTGAGATCCGCGTCTCATCGGAATGCCTCAGGGAAGCGAAGAGGAAAACCGGGCCGCCGAAGGAGACCGGAAGGCGCGCAGCCGAATCCGGCAGCGGACGGGCCGCCGCCAGGTCGAACTTTATGTTGGGCATGACTTCCGAATCATGGCCGAGCACGCCGGCGAACCTCTGCGCATCCGCCTCCGAAACCGCGAGGACCCTTTCGGGAGCGATGGCCCGCATGACTCCGGACAGCAGCTTCCCCAGGCGCACCGTCCCCCCCGTGATGCGCCCGTTGATGATGTGGACAGGAATGCCGAGACTGCGGCACCCGGCAAGCAGCCCGGGCCAGAGCTCGGTTTCGAGCAGGACGACAAGCCTCGGCGATGCTTCCTTCAGTGCGGCCAGAGCGATATCCGGCCTGTCAAAGGGCGCGAAGCGCACGGCTATGTCCAGATGGGGATGGGAAGCCCTGAGGCCTGGAATCGCCTTTTCGACCAGGTCGCGCCCCTGCCTGGTCCATGTGGAGACGAGGATGCTCATGGCCGCATCAGAGGGAAGGCTTCCGCATACGGAGAGCGCGATCCGCGCCTCGCCGCCTGAGGCGGCCTGGAGCCAGAGATCCGCCCTGAATCCCGAGGTTTCCGCCCCGGTACGCTCATCCCAGCCGTCGGCAAGCCGCCTGTTCCTTCTGAGGAGACGGAGCCCGACGCGCCAGAGAAGCGCATAGGCACGGAAGAACGGTCGAGCGAGGACGTCGGAAGGCATGGCGGACTCCTTTTCCACAAGTATGTCCCAGGCATGGCGCAGGCGCAAGAGGCTGGCCGCCGGCCCGGTGAAAAAAAGGGGGAGGCGCCGCCTCCCCCTGGAATGACAGGCTCTACGGACGGCTAGAACGCATCGCCTTCACCACGCTTGCGGAACGCGGTATGGCCGCCGTACGTGTTGACGGCCTCGATGCCGTGCCTGCGGAGGCGGAGCTGGGCCTCATAGGAACGGGTGCCGGTATTGCACACCAGAACCACGGGGCGGTCGGTCGGGACTTCGGCGACACGCTCATCGAGTTCTTCGAGAGGCATGGAGAGGTACTCGCCCGGGTGACGCTCCTCAATGGGCTTGCCGGCCTTCTCCGGACGGAAATCAATAAAGAAGTAATTGTTTTCCTTGCGGTTATTCCAGAGTTCCATGAACTCGTCGGGAGTAAGGGCGACGTTGCGGCCGGCAACGACGTTGTCAGCGGTGTTGGCAACGGCATTGAGCACGTCCATGGCGCCGGCGAAAGGCGGCGCATAGCAGACTTCAGCGTTGGCAAGGTCATTGAGCGTGGGCTTGCCCATCTGGAGCATGGCGGCCACGACGTCGGTACGGGCCTTGACGGCGGAACCGTCCTCATCGCAGCCCTGGATGCCGAGCACACGGCGGGTCTGCCTGTCGACGACGACATTAAGGCTCATGTTGTTATGGCCGGGATAGAAATGGGCCTTGTCGGCGCCCTCGATGCTTACTTCGACGGCATCGAATCCGGCCATGCGGGCCTGGTGCAGGGTAAGGCCGGCACCGGAGAAATGCATGTTGTTGAGCTTCACGCACCATGCGCCGACGACGCCTTCGAAGACATCCGGCTGGCCGGCGAGGTTGGAGCCGATGACACGGCCCTGGCGGTTGGCCATGGAGCCCAGCGGAAGATAGGTGAAATCACCGGAAACAAGATTGCGCATCACGACGACGTCACCGCCCGCATAGATGCACGGATCGGAGGTCTGCATGTGGCTGTTGACCATGATGCCGCCGCGGGGATGGCAGAGCAGGCCGGCATCGCGCGCGATCTTGTCGTTGGGGGTCACGCCGATGGAGAATATGACCTGGTCGCAGTCGATGGTGCGCTTGTCGGTGACGACCTGGCATACAGCTCCGTCCTTGCCCTTGAGCTCCTTGACGGCTTCGGAAGTGAGGACGGTGATGTCGAGGGATTCAAGGTCATGCCGGGCCATCTGGGCGAAGTTGTAGCAGAGCTGCGCGGGCAGGACATGGTCGACCATTTCGATGATGGTCACCTTGATGCCCCACATATCGGCAAGGGCGACGGCCATCTCAAGGCCGATGAAGCCCGCACCGATGATGACGGCATGCTGGATGCCGTTGGCGGCGCAGCGCTGCTGGATCTCCTGGGCGGCCTCAAGGCAGGTCACGGAAGTGACGTTGCGGAGATCCACGCCGGGAAGCGGAGGTATGCGGGGGCTGCTGCCCGTGGCGATGACCAGCTTGTCGTAGGGCATCTGGCTCTGCCCGCCGGTCTCGGTGTTCTCCACGGTCACGGTCTTGGCCCTGCGGTCGATAGAAACGGCGCCGGTATGGCAGAAGGTTTTGACATTCTTCTGTGTGGTGAAGAATGCCTCATCACGCACGACGCCGGCATTGGTCGTGCGGAGGCCGTTCATCTGCTGCACGTCACCGCCGACGAAATAGGGAATGCCGCATCCGCCATAGGAGATATAGGTGCCCTGGTCGATCATGGTGATGTTCGCATCCGGGAGGAGTCGGCCGGCGCGTGCGGCAGCCTTGGGACCGAGTGCGACACCGCCGATGATGAGGATGTTCTGTGACATGGATAACCCTCCGTAAGGAATTATTTTATATATCAAAGGATATTTTAGACGAAAAAAGCCCTAAAAGGCAAGAAAATTAGGGCATGGAGCATGTGTTCACAATAAAAACCCGAAGAAGTCTGAAAAAACCATTACGGAAAACAGACAATTGAATAAAGAGGAATGCCTTCATCCCGTCTGAAAATGCACTGGGTATCAAAGTCGTGAGAATTGAGAGCGGATGCCCGGGACGGAAATAGGGGATGCGCAGGACCGCTTAGATAACGACACGGCATAAAAGGAAAAAGATTGTGAAAAAATGCCGGACGCATAGAGCGTACGACCTCGCATCCCTGACGGGCGGGATACGGATATCCGGAAACGCCTGATATGATGCTGCAGACGGTACCACGGCGCGGAAAGAGATGGGCCCATTAATCGGGGCGCTTAAAAAGCGAAAGGCTCCAGCGGATTGCTGGAGCCTTCCTAAATAAACCT
>JAKSQA010000059.1 GCA_024404335.1 Mailhella sp. | reverse complement strand
CAGCGTCCCCATCGTCCGTCGGTAGTCGTTCGCCTCGGCGCGCACCTCGGCGGCCCGCGCCACCATCGAATCCTCCAGGCTCATGGCCTCGCGGGTGCAGTATCCCCTCCACCTCGGCGTCACCGAGGCGGGCACCCCCATGCGCGGCACCGTGAAATCCGCGGTGGGCCTCGGGCTTTTGCTTTTTGAGGGAATAGGCGATACGATACGCGTCTCCCTTACGGCCGACCCCGTCCAGGAGGCCGGCGTCGCGTGGGAGATACTCCGTGCCGCCGGACTGCGGAGCCGCGGTCCCGAAATCGTCTCATGCCCCACATGCGGCCGCACGGAGATAGACCTCATCGGCCTGGCCGAAAAGGTCGAGGCCCATCTGCAGTCGCACCCCAGGGCCGCCGAATGCGACATCAAGGTCGCCGTCATGGGCTGCGTGGTCAACGGCCCCGGCGAGGCGCGCGAGGCCGACATCGGCCTTGCGGGCGGCAGGGACAAGGGCGTCATCTTCCGCAAGGGCCGGATCCTCCGCTCCGTTTCGGGCCAGGATGCGCTGCTTGCGGCCTTTCTTGAAGAACTCGACAACATCATAAACAACTGAAGGTCTTATGCGCTGGAGCCGTTACTACATCCCCACTCTGAAAGAAGCCCCCTCCGATGCCGAAGTCGTCAGCCACAAGCTGCTCGTCCGTGCCGGCATGATCCGCAAGCTCACCTCCGGCATCTACACCTGGATGCCGCTCGGTCTGCGCACGCTTGAGAAGGCGAAGCAGATCGTCCGCCGCGAGATGAACGCGGCCGGCTCCATCGAGGTCCTGCTGCCCATGGTGCAGCCTGCCGAGCTCTGGCAGGAATCCGGCCGCTGGAAGAAGTACGGCAAGGAGCTGCTGCGCTTCAAGGACCGCCACGAGCGCGACTACTGCCTCGGCCCGACCCATGAGGAGGTCATCACCGACCTCATCCGCGGCGAGGTGAAGTCCTACCGCCAGCTTCCGCTGAACCTCTACCAGATCCAGGAGAAGTTCCGCGACGAGGTGCGCCCCCGCTTCGGCCTCATGCGCGGCCGCCAGTTCCTCATGAAGGACGCATACTCCTTCGACGTGGACAACGAGAGCGCCAACAAGAGCTACGCCAACATGAAGCAGGCGTACCACAACATCTTCTCGAGCATGGGCCTCGACTTCCGCCCCGTGGAGGCCGACACCGGCTCCATCGGCGGCAGCTTCTCCCATGAGTTCATGGTGCTCGCCGACACCGGCGAGGACGCCATCGCCGCCTGCACCGGCTGGCCCGAATGCTCCTGGGCAGCCAACGTCGAGAAGGCCCCCCTCAGGGAAGTGCCCGCCACGACCGCGTCATGCCCCGCGATGGAGGAGGTCGACACTCCCGACCAGCACACCATCGAGGAGCTCTGCGCGTTCTTCAAGCTCGAGGCATCCGCGTTCATCAAGACCCTCCTCTTCATGGCCGACGGAAAACCCGTCGCCGTCATGCTGCGCGGCGACCGCGAGCTCAATGAGATCAAGCTCTCCCGCCTCCTCGGCGCCGACGACATCCAGTTCGCCACGCCCGAGCAGGTCAAGGCCATGACCGGCGCAGAAGTCGGCTTCGCCGGCCCCGCCGGACTCAAGGGCGTGGAATCCATCTACGCCGACTTCGAGCTCCGCGGCGCCACCGACTGGATCGCGGGCGCGAACAGCACCGGCAGGCATGTGGCCCATCTCGACCTCGCCCGCGACGTGGAGCTGCCCATCGTCTGGGCCGACCTCCGCAACGCCGTCGCCGGCGACCCCTGCCCCTGCTGCGGCAGGCCGCTTGAGATCAAGCGCGGCATCGAAGTCGGCCACATCTTCAAGCTCGGCACCAAGTACAGCGAGGCGCTGCACGCGGTGTTCCTCGACGAGAACGGCAAGGAGCAGACCATGATCATGGGCTGCTACGGCATCGGCGTCTCCCGCGTCGTCGCCGCCTGCATCGAGCAGAACTACGATGAGAACGGCATCATGTTCCCGCCCCAGCTCGCCCCCTTCGATGCGCACATCGTGTGCCTCGACCCGAAGAATGAGGACGTCGCGGGCAGATGCGACGCCATCGACGCCTTCCTCGCCGCGCGCGGGCTCGAAGCCCTCTACGACGACCGCGACGAGCGCCCCGGCGTGAAGTTCAAGGACGCCGACCTCATCGGCATCCCCGTCCAGATCACCGTGGGCGGCAAGGGCCTCGCCAAGGGCGTCATCGAAGTGAAGGACCGCCGCACCGGCGAGAAGGGCACCCTGCCCGCCGACGGCTTCGAGGAAGCCTTCCCCGCCTGGTACGAATCCGTACTCGCCGGCTGGAAGAAGTAACGATATCCGGGGGGCCGCAAGGCCCCCTCTTCAGGCCCGGACATGGAAACGACGGTATTCGGAATCCGCGAGATAAGCGAGCGCCTCAAGCGCAGCATGGAACGCACGTTCCCCTATCTCTGGGTGCGGGGCGAGGTCACGAACCTCTCCCGTCCGTCTTCCGGCCATGTCTATTTCGGCCTCAAGGAAGGCGACGCCCTGCTCAACTGCGTCTGGTTCCGCACGCACCAGCGCAGCCAGGCCTTCGACCCGCTCACCGGCGAGGTCTGGCAGGACGGCCCCCGCCCGAGCCTCTCCTCCACCATGGAGAACGGTCAGCTCCTCATCTGCGCCGGCAGGCTCACGGCCTACGGCGCGCGCAGCCAGTATCAGCTCGTCATCGACATCGCGCAGGACGGCGGCCAGGGCCTCTGGCACCGCGAGTTCGAAGCCATGAAGCGCAGGCTGGCCGCAGAGGGACTGTTCGATGCGGAGCACAAGCGCCCCATCCCCGCCTCGCCCCGACGTGTCGCCGTGGTCACGGCCCCCACCGGCGCCGCCATCCATGACTTCCTCCGCATCGCCTCCACGCGCGGACTCGGCTCGGAGATCCGCATATATCCCACCTCCGTCCAGGGGGAGGACGCCCCCGCCCGCATCGCCGGCGCTCTCAGAGAGGCCGGAACCGGCGGCTGGGCCGAGGTGATCGTGCTCATCCGAGGCGGCGGCTCCGCCGAGGACCTGCAGGCCTTCAATGACGAAGGCGTCGCACGCGCCGTGTACGCCGCCCCCGTGCCCGTCCTGGCCGGCATCGGCCATGAGATCGACCACAGCATCGCGGACTTCACGGCGGACTTTTCCGCAGCCACCCCCAGCCACACCGCGCAGCTGCTGTGGCCTGAGCGCAGCGACATGATGCAGGGTGTGGACGAGCTCGAATCCGCCCTGCGCAGGGCGGCCTCCGCAAGGATCGAGGCACTGTCGTCCGCACTCGAAAAAACCGGGAAGTCCCTCTCCCTCCTCTCCCCTCTGGAGAGGCTGCGCATGCAGAACGAACGGCTTTCCGCATCCGTCATGCGCATGCGCTCGGCGCTTGACGCCCGCATCACGCTCAGGGCCGGCGCCCTGGGCAGGCTCGAATCGTCCCTTGCGGCCGCCCCCTCAGCCCTGAAGGAGCAGCGGGCAGCGCTCGACACGGCCATCCACAGGCTTCGCCATGCGGGCGACGCCCTGCTGGGCGGCGCCGAACGGCGCGCCGCTGCCGCAGAAGCCTCGCTCCTTCCGCTCCGCTCCCTCATCGGCCTCCGCGAACAGCGCGCCCTCGACACCGCGGCCGCAAGGCTGGAATCCCTCGATCCCTTCGCCCCGCTCAAGCGCGGCTACGCCGTCGCCGCCGACGCAGGCGGATCAGTCATCCGCGACGCATCCGCCCTCAGCCCCGGGGATTCCGTCACCGTCACCGTAGCCGAAGGCTCCTTCACGGCTTCCGTCACATCCGTCAGCCCCTCTTCCGGAGAACGCCCATGAATCTTCCGCGCCTGTTTCCCGTATTCCTGACGCTCCTCCTCGCGGCCCAAGCCTCCGCGGCGGAGTACTCCGTGCCGCCGGCCGTCAGCCAGGGCCACGCCTTCCCCGCGGCCGTCACCGATTCCGAACCGTTCACCGCATCCTTCGGCTGGCGCGGCGAAGTCATCAGCGTGCCTGCGGAAAGGCACGGCAGCGGATGGAAGGCGGAGATACTCCTCGCACTGCCCATAGACGCCGCAGGCTCCGCCTCCCTCACCATCCGCCACGGCGCCGCATCCAAAGACTTCACAGTCAGATCCGTCCCCGTGCCCTGGCCCCAGAGCATACTCAAGGTGGAGCCGAAATACGTCGTTCCCCCGAAGGAGACACAGGAGCGGCTCACCCGCGAAGCCGAGGAAAGCCGGCTCGCCTACGCGCTGCGCACCCCGCGCAGCTGGTCACTTCCCTTCGCCCGCCCCGTGCCCGGAGGCATCACCAGCCCCTTCGGCGGCAGGCGCGTCTTCAACGGCAAGCCCAGGGCGCCGCACAAGGGCACCGACATGCGCAGCCCCGAAGGAGCCCCCGTCATGGCCGCGGCCGACGGAACCGTCGTCCTCGCGGGCCATCACTACTTCGGAGGGAAAAGCGTCTTCATCGACCACGGCCAGGGCGTCGTCACCACATACTGCCACCTCTCCTCCATAGGAGTGGAGCCGGGCCGGAAGATCAGGAAAGGCATGGAGCTCGGCAGGTCCGGATCCACCGGGCGCGTCACGGGCCCCCACCTGCACTTCGGCCTCTTCGTCCAGGGCGTCGCCGTCGATGCCATGCCGCTCCTCTCCTCCCCGCCCGCCGTCGTCGGCGGCCCCTCGAAAACCCTATCGTCCGACCGGCAGCGCAAAACCGCGACGAGGAAAAAGCAATGAAGAAGAACCCCACTTTCGAAGAACGCATGGAGCGCCTGCAGGAGATCGTAGGCATCCTCGAGTCCGGATCCAGCCCTCTCGAGCAGAGCGTGGCCCTCTACAAGGAAGGCCTCCTCCATGCCGCCGCATGCAGGGAGCAGCTGGAGAAGGCCCGCCACGACATCAGCGTGTGCTCCGAGGGGAAGACCTCTCCCTTCGACGCCCCGGCCGAAGCGGACCTTCCCGATTCCATCCCCTTCTGACGCCTGTTCTTTCCGGGCGTTTTGGGCTATCATCCCTCGCGGCGCCCCCATGCGGGGCGCGCCAAGGAGTTTCCATGCCGACTTCCCTCCGCGACCGTGTCGAACGCTATCTGAACGACGCCTTCCTCGATTCCGAAATCCCCTCACGCCTTTCCGAGGCCATGCGCTACAGCCTCCTCGCCGGCGGAAAGAGGATCCGGCCCGTGCTCTGCCTCGCCTTTGCGGCCGCGTGCGCCCCCGGACGGGAGGAGGAGACGGTCGAGGCCGCGCTGCCCTTCGCCGCGGGCCTTGAGATGATCCACACCTATTCCCTCATCCATGACGACCTCCCCGCCATGGACGACGACGACCTCCGCCGCGGGAAGCCGACCTGCCACAGGGCCTTCGACGAGGCCACCGCCATCCTCGCCGGCGACGCGCTGCTCACAGACGCCTTCGCCCACATGGCATCGGCGAAGGTCCCCGCCGCAGCGCTGCTCGAAGCCGTGCGCCTCACTGCGGAAGCCTCCGGCGCCGCGGGCATGGCCGGAGGCCAGATGCTCGACCTCGAAGGCGAAGGCAGGAAGCTCACCCTTGAGGAGCTGAACGTCCTCAATGCCAAGAAGACGGGCGCCCTCCTGCGCAACGCCTGCGAATGCGGCGCCGTCCTCGCAGGCGCCGATGCCGCCCGCCGCGACGCCGCCCGCCGCTACGGAGCCGACCTGGGCATAGCGTTCCAGATCACCGACGACATACTCGACGTCGTCGGCGACGAGGCCGTCGTGGGCAAGGAGGTCCGCCACGACGCAGAAGCCGAGAAGGCCACCTGGCCCTCCCTCATCGGCCTCGAGGCCGCACGGAAGGAAGCCCTCCGCTACTGCGCCTCCGCCGAGTCGGCCCTCGACGGGCTCTTCTCCGGCCCCGAAGCGGACTTCCTGCGCGCCACCGCACGCAAACTCGCCACGCGCACCTTCTAGGGCTCCCCATGGCATCGACAGACCTGCTCCGCACGCTCGACCTCCCCGGCGACATCAGGGGCCTCTCCACGGAACGGAAGGCGGCCCTCGCCGCGGAACTGCGCCAGACCATCATCGACGTCGTCACGAGGAACGGAGGGCATCTCGCCCCTTCGCTCGGCGTCGTGGAGCTCACCATCGCCCTGCTCTCCTGCTTCGATCCGCTGAAGGACCACATCGTCTGGGATGTCGGGCACCAGAGCTACCCCTGGAAGCTGCTCACGGACAGGGGAGCCCGCTTTTCCGAACTGCGCCGGTACGGAGGCCTCTCCGGCTTCCCCAACAGGTCGGAAAGCCCGTACGACAGCTTCGGCACGGGGCACGCCTCCACCTCCATCTCGGCCGCGCTCGGTCTGGCCAAGGCTGCGGAATTCCAGGGCAAGAGCCTGAAAACCGTAGCTCTGATCGGAG
>JAKSQA010000058.1 GCA_024404335.1 Mailhella sp. | reverse complement strand
GCCGTCGCTGAGCGTGAATGCCGCACGGTCGGCTATGGGGGAGTTCTCCGCAGCCCTGAACACCTCGAGGATGGCGGGGCCCTGCACGAAGGTGAGCACCTGGCTTTCGATCTTCTCGGCCGTGCTCATCTTGAGGTACGAGAGGCAGAAGCCTGCCGATCCGCAGAGCAGGGAGAGCACGATGATCATCTGGATCATGCTTTTCATCTTCTTCCTCCGTTGCGGTAGCCGAAGGGGAACGTCGGGATGACGGAGCACATGGGCGCCAGCAGGTTGATGAGCATGACGGCGAAGGGCGCGCCGTCGGGGTAGGAGCCGAACGTCCTGATGATGACGACGAGCGCGCCGCCGATCAGCCCGAAGATCCACATGGGGATTACGCGGTGGGGCGAGCAGGATCCTTCGGTGGCGAGGAAGAACGCCGCCAGCATGGTGGAGCCGCCGAAGATGTGGAAGAGGGGGCCCGCATGGGCTGCCGGGTCGGCGATCCAGAATACGGAGGCCGTGGCCGCGGTGCCGAGCAGGAAGGCGGCCGGTATCTGCCAGTGCACGATGCCGCGCGCCGCGATGTAGATGCCGCCCAGGAGGATGGCGCCCGACTGGGCCGCGCCGAGGCCGCCCAGCTGCCGGCCGAGGAGAAGATCGAGGCTTGAGAGGCCGACGGCGTCGGCACCGAAGGCCCTGAGCTTCGCGAGGGGGTCGATGAGGTCGGTGGAGAGGAGCGTGGCCGAGGCGTCCATGGGCAGGGGGTACGACACGTAGATGAGGGCCCAGCCGACGAGCGTGGCGCACACAGGGTTGGCCCCGTAGCCGCCGAAGGCCATGCGGCCGATGCCCACGGCGCCTGCGGCGCCCAGGACGACGATCCACCAGGGGGCGGAGGCCGGCAGCAGGAAGGCGAGCAGGAGGCCCGTGATGGCGGAGGTGCCGTCTTCGCCCCAGGTCATCTTCGCGCCCATGGCGCGGCGGCAGGCGGTCTCGGTGAGCACGGCGGCGAGCATGGCGAGCGCCATGACGCGCGCGGCGGGGATGCCCCACTGCATGACGGCGAGCACCGCGGCGGGGGCGAGCGCCAGCAGGGTGTGCAGGCTGAACGACCGGATGGTGCGGCCGCAATGCCAGAACGGCGGGGCGCTTACGGCCAGAAGGACTTGTTTCTTGTCACTCATGTTCAATCCCGGTAACGGCCCGGCGGGCCGGAAGAGGCTTTCAGTTCCTGCCGATCGGCTCGATGGGCACGAGCCTCTTGATGGCGTCTTCCTGTTCGAGTTTCGCGATGGCGAGGCGGATGTACTGGAGGACGGGACGGCGGGCGATGCATACGTATCCGCACAGGCCGCAGTCGACGCACAGGCCGAAGTATGCCTTGCGCGACATGTCGAAGCGGGCGAACTCCGCATAGCGGCTCAGCATGCGCGGATCGATGCGGGTGGGGCATATATGGACGCATGCGCCGCAGTTGATGCAGGGGCTGTCGCCGTCCATGGGGGGCACCTCGCCGGCCTTCATGAGGAAGAAGCCGATGGCGCCCTTGGTGATGCTGCGGTCGAGCCTGTCGAGCCCTTCGCCGCGGCGGGGGCCGCCGCGGAATATGGTGTCGCCGTTCTCGACCTCGATGCCGGCGTCTTCCAGAAGGTCGCCCACGATGGTGCCGTTGCGCACGATGAAGTTCTCATGCTGCGCGCCGCGGCCGATGGTGATGACCGTGCGCATGAGCGGGAGCCCCCTGAGGGCCACCCTTCCGAGGCTCCATACGTTGTGGATGCCCACGTAGTCCCAGCCTTCGGGCAGCTCTATGCCGGTGATGCGCTTTATGAGGAGCTCGCCGATGCTGTTGGGGTATTCCGGCTCCACATAGGCGATCTCTATGCCGTCGAATTCCCTGGAATCGATGACGGTTCCCTCGGGCACGGCGAGGATGAGCCTTCCGGCCCTGCCGATGCGGCAGAGGAGCTTTATGGCCGCGCCGATCTCGGGGCAGTGGCCGTCGAGCATGGGCTCGGCCCAGGCGACGCCGGGCTCGGGGTTGAGGCCGTTGATGACGAGCACGTCGCACTTCTTGCCTATGGACTTCGTGTTGACGCCGAGCTTCTTCACGGCTTCGATGAGCGCGTCGCCCTCAAGCCCGCTCGCAAGGAGGTCGAAGGGCTCGACGACGGCGTCGCGCACGCTTCCGTCCAGGTCGGCGGGGTCGGCCGAGTCGATGAATATGCTCCGTACGTTGATGTCGGAGATGACGCCGTACACCGAGGAATGGAGATCGCCCTTTTCCATGGAGGGGTGGGTGGCGAGCAGCATGCCCGGGTAGACCTGCGTCTTCTTCTTCACGCCGGGGGCAAGGGTGAACCCTTCGCGGTTGAGGCGCAGGTGCCTGGGCGCGGGGGCCTCGGTGAAGGGGCGGTGCTCGTCATAGACGAGGCGGAACCGCGGGTCGTTCAGTATCTGATGGCGCTGTTTCATTATCCACCCCGGTTATTTCGTGTGGCACTGGGCGCAGTTGTCTACAGGGCCGCCCTTCTTCGTGTGGCAGCCGATGCACAGGCCGTGGAAGGCCTCCATGCTGCCGCGCACGAGCTTCTTGGGCTCCTTCTCATGGCAGAGGGAGCACTTCGTCAGGGCGCTGCCGATGCCTTCGCCGGCAAGGGCCTTCCTGCCGCTGTCGGCGCGCTCGTGGCAGACGGTGCAGTATTTTCTGCCTTCGCCGTCTTTGAAGACCGATTCATGGCATGAGGAGCAGCGCGCATGGGCGGCGTCCTTCAGGGCGAGGATGGGGCCCTGCGCCTTGTCGGAAAGGTGGCAGTCGGCGCACCTGCGCGGCTCGGGCTCTATGCTCCGGTCCTCGTGGTGGCACTTCCGGCAGTCGGGGTCCACGGATGCCGCGTGGAACTCGTGCCAGCCCTTCTTCGGCTCCATGGCGACATGGTGGCATGCCGCGCACTCGGAGGCTCCGGCAAAGGCCGTCTGATGGCTGCGGACGAAGCCGGCGTCCATGGATGCTCCGTGGCAGTCCCTGCAGTTCCGGCCGGCCTTGTCGTGGGCGGCGGCGTCGTGATGGCAGGTGATGCACTGGAGTCCGTACGATTCGGCATGCGTCTTGTGGTCGAAGACCACGCGGCCGCCGAGGTTCCGCATCAGTATCCTGTCGGTCGTGCCGGCATCCTTTTCCGGCAGAAGGTAGCCGACGACGGATACGAGCAGCAGTGAGACCAGGATGAGAATGGTGGATCTGCGCACAGTCGTCTCCTTGGTAGGGTTATCTCCGTTGTACAGGATGCGGGGAACGTGTAAATCATGTGAATTTTGAAATGGCGAAAGAAATCGGAATCACAATTCGGAAATCCTGAGATACCGTGGGGATAGGTGTTCCGAAGCCGTGGAATAAATTTTTTGCATGTGCCGGAAACGTAAGTTTTTCACAAATGAAATATCCTGATTTTTCAAGAAGATACTGTTTGTATAATCAATCAGCGTTCAGTCATGCGCCGAGAACGGCATCGTTTGGGGCAAATGTGAAATATCTATTGAATACAGTATGTTGAAGAGGTTTTTGCCCTGTGGCGCTTGTGACGGCAGTCACCTTTGTGGCCGGCCGGCCCCAGATTCGGGGCGGATTTTCGGAAAAGTCATGGATATGCAGGCAAGTGAATAACGGAATGGACTGGAACAAAGTCCGCGGGGCTTTCTATTGCAAAAAAACGCTCCGGTTGCTATTGTGCACCGTGTACGCAGGCGCAGATGATCATTCCTGCCCTGTATCTATCGGTACGGCTTTTCTTCCGCCGCGCATCCATCCGTCTTCAGCGCGCTCCGGGGGGAAAGCCTTCGTATTTCAGGCGGAGGGAGCATGAGGCGTTTGATCGTAGGCATCTCGGGAGCGGACGGAGTCTGCATGGGGGCCAGGCTGCTCCGCATTCTCCGCGGCATCGAAGGCATCGAGACGCATCTGGTGATGACGGAGGCGGCCGAGCGCAACTTCGTGCTTGAGGGCGGCGAGACCCCCGACGAGGTGCGCGCCCTTGCCGACGTAAGCCACGGCATCGGCAACCTTGCGGCGTCCATCGCGAGCGGATCCTTCGTCACGGAGGGCATGATCATAGCCCCGTGCAGCATGAAGTCGCTTGCCGCGCTTGTCAGCGGCTATACCGACAATCTTCTCCAGCGCGCGGCCGACGTGTGTCTTAAGGAAGGCCGCCGCGTAGTTATCATTCCGCGCGAGATGCCGCTGGGGCGCATCCATCTGCGCAACCTCCTTGCCGCGAGCGAGCTCGGCTGCGTCGTCGTGCCCCCGGTGCTCACCTTCTACAACGCGCCCCGGTCGGTCATGGACCATGTCGACCACATACTTGCCAAGGCGCTCATGCCCTTCGGCATCATTCCCGGAAATTTCCGCCCGTGGGAGGGGCGCTGAATGTCCGCCCCCGCATCGGTCACATGCGGATCGGGCCCTCTTGCCGTGACGGCCAGGGCCGGATTCGTCGGCGGCGACCTGGTCGCCGTTGTCACGGGCGGCACATCCCCCCATGCGGGGGCCGTCGCGCTGGCGGTTCCCTGCGCACCCACGCCCGAGGGCACGGACTGCTCCGCATCCGTGCTCTGCGCACCCGGCCACCGCGACGACATTCCGGCGAGGCAGCTCGCCATGCGTCTCTGCAAAGCGCTGCGGTGCACGGTGAGCATGACCGTGGGAATACATCTCGACAACGCATCGGCAGACGACATACGCGCACTCCTGCGGCATGCCGAATCCGCCGTGGAAGGCCTGGAAAAGGCCTTGAAGGACTGATGATATGGATCTTAAGGACTGCTTGAGGAAACTTGAGGCTGAGGGGCGTCTTGCCCATGTGAAGACCGAGGTCGACCCTGTTCTCGAACTTTCAGGCATCGCCTCCCGCTTCGAGGGCGGCAAGGTCGTGCAGTTCGACAGGGTGAAGGGTTCCGAATACCCCGTCGTCACCGGCCTGTGGTGGAACCGCGACAACCTCGCCAGCGTGTCCGGGTGCGAGACGGAGAAGCTCTCCTTCCTCTCCGCCGACGCCGTGGCCTCCCGCCCTACGAACCCCGCGGCCCCCGTTGTGGTGGAGGACGCCCCCGCGCAGGCCGTGGTCATGGACGAGCCCGACCTTTCGCGCATCCCCGTGCCCACCCACTGCCTTAAGGACGGCGGCCCCTACTTCTCCAACTGCGTGGTCATCGCCAAGGATCCGGAGACGGGCGTGCGCAACACGTCTGTCCACCGCCTCATGGTGACGGGCAAGAACCGCCTCGGCCTCCTCATGGACGTCGGCCGCCACCTGCGCGACTACTACGAGCGCGCCGAAGCCATGGGCCGGCCGCTTGAGATCACCATCAACAACGGCCCCCACCCGGCCTTCTACGTCGCGGCCATCACGCCCAGCGCCGCCGCCCCCATCGACGTGGACGAGCTGGCCGTGGCCTCGTACCTCCTCGGCGAGCCGGCCCGCCTCTGCAAGAGCCGCACCGTCGACGTGGAGGGCATCGCCGACGCCCAGATGATCCTCGAGGCCGAGATCCTGCCCGGCGTGCGCGAGCCCGAAGGCCCCTTCGGCGAGGTGAGCGGCTACTACGCCACCCGCGAGGACCGCTGGGTGGTCAACGTCAAGGCCGTCACCCTCCGCAGGGATCCCATCATCCACGACCTGCTGCCCGGCCGCGAGGTATGGAACTCCGTGGGCCTCGGCGTGGAATCGAACCTCTTCCGCACCATTTCCCGCCAGCTGCCCGGCCTGAAGAAGGTCTACCTCCCGCACGGCGGCAGCCACTACGGCCTGACCCTCCAGATGGACCCGCCGAAGAACGGCATGGCCAAGAACGCCATCCTCGCCGCCTTCGCCGCCTTCCCTCCGCTGCAGATGGTGCGCGTTGTGAACAGCGACGTCGACATCTACGACCCCGAGGATGTGGAGCGCGCCATGGTGACGCGCTGCGACCCCGCGACCGACGTCATCATCATCAAGAACGCCTTCTGCCATGAGCTGAACCCGACCGTCACGGACAACATCGGCGCCAAGATCGGCTTCGACTGCACCTACCCCGTGCCCAAGCCCGAGCGCTACGAGAAGATCGGCTACCGCAAGGTCGACCTCGCCGACTACGAGATCGTGTAGCGGCTCATGGATGACATCGGCGCCCCATCCGGGCGCCGCACCCCGAAAGCAAACCGCCCTCCCGGGCAAAAAAGGAATGGATAATGAGCATGGAAATCCCCTACAAGACCTATCTTAACGAAGATGAGATGCCCAAGGCGTGGTACAACCTGCGCGCCGATATGCCCAACAAGCCCGCCCCCCTGGTCAACCCCGGCACCGGCGAGCCCATGACCGCCGAGGAGCTCGGCCACGTCTTCTGCGACGAGCTCGTGAAGCAGGAGCTCGACAACGACACCGCCTATGTGCCGATCCCCCAGGAGATCCTGGACTTCTACAAGATGTACCGCCCCTCTCCGCTCATCCGCGCCTACTGGCTTGAGAAGAAGCTGCAGACCCCGGCGAAGATCTACTACAAGTTCGAGGGCAACAACACCAGCGGCTCCCACAAGCTCAACTCCGCCATCGCGC
>JAKSQA010000057.1 GCA_024404335.1 Mailhella sp. | reverse complement strand
GTGGATACGTTCCTTGATGCGCTGTTCGCGGCGATGACGGCGGCGGTCAAGTTCCTTGGCGCGTTCGATCTTCTTATGGGCCATGAGATTGCTCCTTGAAACAAAATGTGTCTGTGGACTATAGTCCCTAGCCGTGCCTCTGTCCAGCACAAAGAGCCCCTCGGAGGCCTCTGCGGGGGCGAAAAATGAAGGGAATATGCCCTTTCCGCACTCCGGAACCGAATGTGAAGGTTGTGGGATGGGGGCCGTCGGTATAACATCGGGGCCTCAGGCCGCCTGAGGCGGCGTTCCGGAGGTATCGTGGAAGAACAGCTCGGCGAAATGATGGATCAGGATGACGTGTGCTCCGCTCCGGCGGAGTGCGGGGGGATCAGGTCGTTCACAGTGCCCGACGGAGGTAGGGTGTGGCTTGACGCATTCCTCAGCGCCGCTTCGGGGGAATCCCGCAGCCGCATGAAGAGGTGGATCGCCGAGGGGCGCTGCACGGTGGGCGGCGCGCCTGCCGCAGACGCCGACGTGAAGCTCCGGCCCGGTGACGAGGTCACTCTGCGCATTCCCGGCGCGGCGGCCGGCCCTGAGGCGGAGGACGGTCCGCTCGACGTCGTCTACGCCGATGCCGACATCGCCGTCGTGGCCAAGCCCGCGGGCCTGACGATACATCCGTGCCCGAGCTGCCCTGCGGGGACGCTGGTGAACAGGCTGCTGCGGCGTTTTCCCCAGCTTGCCGCCCAGGACGGCCCCAGGCCGGGCATCGTCCACAGGCTCGACAAGGACACCTCCGGCCTCGTCGTCATCGCCCTTACGGAGCGTGCGCGCCTGCGCCTTGTGGAGGATTTCGCCGCACGGCGTGTGCACAAGACCTATCTTGCCGTGACCCGGGGCGTTCCGCCTGCGGAAGGCTCCGGCATCTCGCCCATAGGGCGGCACCCGACGGTGAAGACGCGCATGGCCGTGGTCCCCCTCGAAAAGGGCGGGCGCGAGGCGTTTACGGAATGGGAGACGCTCTACGCATCACCTCTGGGGAGGTTCTCGCTGCTCGCCGTGCGCCTCCATACGGGGCGCACGCACCAGATCCGCGTCCATCTTGCGGAAAAGGGCTTCCCTCTGTGGGGCGATACGGTCTACGGGCCGGCTTCCGCGGGGCCTGCGGCCCGTCAGATGCTCCACGCCTGGAGGCTCGAGTTCGGCCACCCCGTGACGGGGGAGCCCATGTCGTTCCTCTGCCCGCCTCCGCCTGATTTCGCCGAGGCCATGCTGGCCCTGGAGCGGGGGGCGCAGCGCATCGTGCTGACCGGCATGCCCGGATGCGGCAAGTCCGCGGTGCTGGAGAGGATATCCGGCCACGGGATTCCCGTGTGGAGCGCCGATGCCGCGGTGGCGGCCCAGTACCGCCCCGGTGCGGACGGCTGGCACCTCATGCGGCAGCGCTGGGGAGATCTCTTCATGGCTGCCGACGGCTCGGTCGACCGCATCCGCCTCGGCGAGCTGCTTGCAGGCACGCCGGGCATGAGGCGCGACCTTGAACGGCTCATCCATCCCCTTGTGTACGATGACATGCGCGCGTTCTTTCTTAAGGCCGACAGGGACGGCGCGGCTGCGGCGGTCGCCGCGGTGCCCGTCGGGTTGGAGACGGCATGGCACAGGCGGGCCAGGACGGGGCTCGCCGTGGTCTCCTGCGGAGACGCCGTGCGCCACGCCCGGCTCGGGGCATCACGGGGCTGGAGTCCGGAAAAGACGGCCGCCGTCGATTCCTGGCAATGGAGACAGGCCGACAAGATAGCCGCCGCTGACGACGTGATACCCAATGAGGGCACCCGGGATGAGCTGGACGCAGCCGTCGACCGCTTCCTCCGTGATGTGGACGGATTCAGGGCTGCGGACGAGGCGGCCCGGAGGGAGCTCTGGGCGGGGCTGTGGAGCAGTATGCCGTCGCCCGCTGAAGGCTGAATCGTCTGCCGCACATATTTTGCAATGCACAAAACCGCAGTGTATGTGCGATGCGGCGGAAAATTTTTGCGGAACTGGAATGGATTTGGATATGGAACTGCTGCTTAAGACGCCGGAAGACACCATGGAACTGGGCCGCATGCTCGCGGAGGCGATGGCTCCCTCCCGCGTGAGGGCGCTGTATCTCTTCGCCGGCCTCGGCGGAGGGAAGACGACGCTCACGCGGGGATTCGTCTCGGCCCTTCCGGGGAGCGCCGAGGCCGAGGTCGGGAGCCCGAGCTTCACGCTCTGCAACATGTACCCCACCGAACCGGAAGTGCTGCATGCCGACCTGTACCGGCTTTCCGAGGGGGCTTCCCTTCCTGAGGAAATGGAGGACGCCCTGGAGGAGGGGGATCCGCTGTTCATCCTGGAATGGCCCGAGTATCTGGAGGCATCCCGCCATGCCGCGGAGAGACTGGACCTCCATATCATGCAGGAATCGCCGGAGCTGCGGAATTTTCTGGACAATTCTTCCGAATTTGATAAAAATTTCCGCTTGGCGAAAATTGAGCCCTTCGGCCAGGCCGCCATCGCGCTCATGCGTGAACTGCAGCCCCTGCTTGAGCGGCGCTTCAGTGCCGCCCGGGGCTGACAAATCTTTTTTCCAGGAAGCGATATGCGTATTCTCGTACAAAAATTCGGTGGTTCCTCCGTTGCCGACCTTGAGTGCATGAAGAAGGTGCGCGGCAAGGTCCTGGCCGCCCGCGAAGAAGGCTACAAGGTCGTCGTGGTGCTTTCCGCACGCTACGGCCAGACCAACAGCCTCCTCGAACGTGCCTACCAGTGGTCGGACGAGCCTGATCTTGCCGAGCTCGATGTGCTCCTCACCACGGGCGAGCAGGAATCCGTGGCCCTTTTCTCCATGCTGCTCCAGGATGCCGGCGTGAAGGCCCGCTCCTTCCTCGGCTTCCAGATCCCGATCGTCACCGACGACGCCTTCGGCAGCGCCCGTATCGACTCCATCAGCGCGGACTTCATCCGCAAGGCCTTCGAGACGTATGACGTCATCGTCATGGCCGGCTTCCAGGGCCGTACGAAGGATATGCGTCTCACCACGCTCGGCCGCGGCGGTTCCGACACCTCCGCGGTGGCCATCGCCGCCGCCCTCGGCGACGGCACGATCTGCGATATCTATACCGACGTCGACGGCGTCTACACCACCGATCCCCGCGTCTGCAAGGAAGCGCACAAGATGGACAAGGTCAGCTACGAGGAGATGCTCGAAATGGCATCCATGGGCGCCAAGGTCCTTCAGATCCGCTCCGTTGAGATTGCAGAGAAGTTCAATGTTCCCGTTCGCGTGCGCTCTACCTTTTCCAACGACCCCGGCACGCTGGTCACCAAGGAGGACAATATGATGGAGTCCGTGCTCGTTTCGGGCATCGCTTTCGATAAGGATCAGGCCAGAGTCACCCTCTGCGACGTGCAGGACCGTCCCGGTTCCGCAGCCGGCATCTTCAGCAAGCTCGGCGACGCCGGCATCGTCGTCGACATGATCATCCAGACCGCCAGCCGCAACGGCGTGACCGACATCGCCTTCACCGTCTCCCGCAAGGACCTCAAGCGCACCATCGAAGTGCTCGAATCCCAGGACTGCGGCTGCAGCAAGATCGAGAGCGCCCAGAGCATCGCCAAGGTCTCCGTCATCGGCGTGGGCATGCGCAACCACAGCGGCGTCGCCAGCCGTGTGTTCGACACCCTTTACAAGGCCGGCATCAATGTTATCATGATCAGCACTTCCGAAGTGAAGATCTCCTGCCTCATCAACGAGGCCGACCTCAATCTGGCCGTCAACACGCTGCATCAGGCCTTCGAGCTCTAAGCCGGCCCGATCGTATGAATCATGGAAGGGGAGCACCGCTCCCCTTTCTTTTTTTGCCCGGCAGATGCCGGGAGGGGGCATCATGCCGTTCGGCCTTCCCGTTTCCCTTGTCACCATAGTGCTTCTCATCGGCTCCAACGTGTTCATGACGTACGCATGGTACGGTCATCTCAGGAACCAGTCGCTGGGCTTCGTCGCCGCGATACTTATCAGCTGGGGCATCGCCTTCTTCGAATACTGCCTCCAGGTGCCCGCCAACAGGCTGGGCTACGGCTATTTCTCGGCCGCGGAGCTCAAGACCATCCAGGAGGTGATCTCCCTCACGGTCTTCGGCGTGTTCTCCACGGTGTACCTCGGCGAGAGCCTTACCTGGAACCACGCCGTAGGCTTCGCGCTCATCGTGGCAGGCGCGTTCTTCGTCTTCAAGGGCTGACCCCGCGGGGGCATCCATGGTCTGCAGCGTCGCGCTCTGTTCCCCTCCGTACTCCACGCTTTCGTACCTCGTGCCCGACATGTTCCCGGGCATGGAGTGGAAGGCGGGCCTCCGTGTGGCCGTCCCCCTGGGCGGCGGCCATGTGCGCGTGGGGGTCGTGGTCGGCACGGAATGCGAAGCCCCGGCGGAGAAGCGTGAATTCGAGCTGCGGCCCGTGACGTGGCCGCTGGAGAAGGCCCCGCTGCTGTCTGAAGACTACATGGACACGGTGGCCCAGCTGGCCTCGCGCCAGTGCTCCACGCCCGGCCGCATACTCGGCAGCCTGCTTCCCCAGGGGCTCCGCGTGACGGCCCGCATCCGCGTGCGCCAGTACCTGGATGCCGAGGGCGCGGAGGGCAGGAGGCCGAGGATGCTCGCCCTGCGCGACATACCCTCCCTTGTGGAGGATGACCGGCGCAGGCTGGCGGCCGACTTCATGCGGGGGCGTGCCGAACTGCTCATGCTTGCGGAAGATGCGGCCGCGGGGGAGATATGCGTGCTCGCGTGCGAGCCCCCCTGGCAGGTGAGGCCCAACGCGGCCCGGCAGAGGGAGGTGCTCGACTGGCTCCTGCATCACGGCTCCGCCTCGCGCCTGCGCCTGCGTGAGGCGCTTCCCGAATGCTCCGCCGCGCTGGCCCAGCTGGTTAAGGCGCGCCTTGTGGAGCTTAGGCCCGCGGACTCCATGGAGGGAGAGGAAGGGACGGAGCCCGAAGAGGCCCTGCTTCCTCCGCCCGAGCCGCCCTACAGCCTCACCGATGCGCAGCGTGATGCGCTGGATTCGTGCGTGCGCGCGCTTGACGGCCTGGCTGACGGCTCCGAAAAGAGCTTCGCGCGCCTGCTGTACGGCGTGACGGGCAGCGGCAAGACCGCCGTCTATCTTGAGCTGGCCTTCGCCTGCCTGAAGAGGGGGCGCACGGCCCTCATCCTCGCGCCCGCAGTGGCGATCGCACTCCAGCTCCGCCGCGATGCGGAGCGCCGCTTCCCCGGCGTTCCGGTGGTCTTCTACCACGGCTATCAGACGCCTCAGCTGCGGGAAAGGACCTTCAGGGCACTGGCTGCGCGCCGGGATCCCTGCATAGTCATAGGCACGCGCTCGGCCCTCTTCCTGCCCGTGCCCAGGCTCGGGGCGGTCATCCTCGATGAGGAGCACGACGCCTCGTTCAAGCAGGAGGACAGGCTGCCCTACCAGGCCAAGGAGGTCGCATGGGAAAGGGCCCGGAGGCACGGCGCCCTGCTGCTGCTCGGGTCGGCCACCCCCGATATCAAGACCTTCCATGCGGCGGAGAAGGGCCTTTTCCCCATGCTCAGGCTGCCGGGCCGGGTGGGCGGAGGAACGACGCCTGCTATGGAATTCGTCGACATACGCCGCGAGCCCGCCTCGCGCCTGCTCGCGCCGAGGTCGCTGGAGGTGCTGAAGGAAACGGTCTCGCGCGGGGAGCAGGCCGTCATACTTCTGAACCGCCGGGGCTATGCGCCGCTGATGTACTGCCTCTCGTGCGGAACGTCGGCCCGCTGCCCGCCCTGCGACATCTCGCTCACCTACCACAAGCGGCGTGAGCAGCTTGTCTGCCATTACTGCGGCTATGCGCAGCCCTATCCCTCCCCCTGCGTGAAATGCGGGGGCACGAACTTCCTGCCTATGGGCCAGGGCACCGAGAAGCTTGAGGAATCGCTCGCAGACGGGGAGCTTGCAGAGGTCCTCCCGCCGGACGGACGGATCCTCCGGCTCGACAGGGACAGCACGAGCAGGCCTGGCCGCATGGAGGAGATACTCGAGTCCTTTGCGAGGCAGGAGGCGCAGGTCCTTGTGGGGACGCAGATGCTCTCCAAGGGGCACCACTTCCCCAACGTGACGCTGGCCCTCGTCGTGGACGGCGACATGGGGCTCAATCTCCCGGACTACCGCTCCGCGGAGCGCACGTTCCAGCTGCTCGTGCAGTCGGCGGGGCGCGCCGGGCGGGGGGAGAAGCCCGGCAGGGTGCTGATCCAGACAAGGGATACGGAGCATTACTGCTGGCGGTTCGTGGCCGATTCCGACTATGAGGGCTTCTATGCCCGGGAGCTGGCGCTCCGCGAGCAGCGCAGGTATCCGCCGTTCGTCAAGCTGGCGCTCGTGCGCATTTCCTTCCCCCGCGGCGACGAGGGGGGGATGGCGAGGCTGGGCGTCTTCTCGTCGGCTTTTCGCAGGCTGGGAAAGGCCGCCGGCCTTACCGTGCTCGGCCCTGCGCCCGCCCCCCTTGCGAACCTGCAGGGGAGGGCGCGCTTCCATTCGATCAAGCCCTGGCGCCAGAAGCGGAAGGT
>JAKSQA010000056.1 GCA_024404335.1 Mailhella sp. | reverse complement strand
CCGAACAGCCCCGCCAGGAGGCACCGAAGCCGCAGACCGCAGCAGCCCAGCCGGAACGCAGGGCGGCCCCTGCACAGCAGGGAGCTTCCGCCTCCCAGAACCCCGCCCAGGGCAGGGCCGCGGCCGCAGCGCCGGCATCGTCTTCTTCCCGAGCCGCCCAGGCGCGCCCGGCCGACAGGCCCTCGGCCTCAAAGCCTGAGGAGAACAAGGCCTCCCGCGCGGCAGCCGCAGGCAGGCCCTCACCCTCGGCCGAGACCAGGGAATACCGGCTCGCCTACGCCGGCGACGGCGACAGCTTCGAACTCATCGATGACAGAGGCGCCAGGATAACCGTGCGTCTCTACGGCATCGACGCTCCGGAATTCAAGCAGCGCTGGGGGCAGGAATCCAGGGCGAACGCCATCCGCCTCATGCAGGGGAAGAAGCTGCAGATCCGCACCATCTATACAGACAACTACCAGCGCACGGTCGCTCTGGTCTACCTGCGGCAGAACGGCCGCACCGATGCGCTTTCCATCAACCAGCGGCAGGTGCAGGCCGGGCTCGCCTGGGTGTACGACTACTTCTGCACCTCCGACATATGCAACACATGGAAGCTGGAGGAGGCGCTCGCCCAGAAGCAGCGCATAGGCCTGTGGCAGGACGAATCGCCCATCCCGCCGTGGCAGTGGCGCAAATCCCATTCCCGCCGCTAGGCTCCGCACCTGCCGCCCGAAGGGTGCCATCTTTACTTGACGGCTCTCACTCCGTGCGTTTATATTCAGCCACTTATCATCAACATCCCATCGGAGGCAGCCGTGAATCTTATCGTCGTTTCCGTCATAGGGCATGACTGCCCCGGCGTGGTCTTCGCCATAGCCGGAGCGCTTGCCAGGAAAAAATGCAACATAATCGAACTGAGCCAGACCATCCTGAAGGGCCAGTTCGCCTCAATCTTCATCGTGTCCGCCCCCGAAGACACCTCCGCCGAAGACGTGCAGCGTGTCGTCAGCATCGCACTTGACGAGAAGGGCATGGACCTTTCCGTCAGCACCCGCCCCTTCGCCGACACGGTGGCCGCCGAACCCGCCGAGGAGACCGAGCCCTTCGCCGTCATCGTCAACGGCGTGGACCAGCCCGAGGTCATTTCCGTCATCTCCGGCATCTTCGCCGAGCAGCACGTCAACATCGAGAACCTCAAGGCCATTTCCGTCGCCCCCGGCACGAACGAGTGCGTACTCGTCTTCGAAATCGCGCTTCCGGTCTCCATCAACCGCAACGCCTTCCGCCAGATGCTCCAGGCCAAGGCCCGCGCGCTGAACCTTTCCATCTCCATGCAGCACCAGGCCATCTTCGAGGCCATCCACCGCGTACCGATCGTCTAATCCCAAGGTGATATCCCCATGCTTACCGACCGCGAAGTGCTCAGCACCATCAACATGCTCCGGAACGAACATCTCGATGTCCGCACCGTCACCCTCGGCATCAGCCTCTTCGACTGCGCCAGCCACGACTTCGATGTCTTCTCCTACAAGGTCCGCGCCAAGATAGCCAAGTACGCAGCCCGCCTCGTCGAGACCTGCAACGAAGTCGGCGCACGCTACGGCATCCCCGTCGTCAACAAGCGCATCAGCATCAGCCCCATGGGCGTCGTGGGCGCAGGCTTCAATGCCGACCAGATGGTCCGCGCCTGCCAGATGCTCGACGAGGCCGCGAAGGAAGCCGGCGTGGACTTCCTCGGCGGCTTCGGCGCCCTTGTGGAAAAGGGCATGACCCCCGGCGACAGGGCCCTCATCGAATCCCTCCCCGAAGCCCTCGCCACCACCGACCGCATCTGCTCCTCCATCAACGTCGCCTCCTCCAAGGCCGGCATCAACATGGACGCCGTGGCCCTCATGGGCCGCCAGATCCTCAACGTCGCGGAAGCAACCCGCGACCGCGACGGCATCGGCTGCGCCAAGCTCGTCGTCTTCGCCAACATCCCCCAGGACGTCCCCTTCATGGCCGGCGCCTACCTCGGCATCGGCGAGCCCGACGTCGTCATCAACGTAGGCGTCTCCGGCCCCGGCGTGGTCAAGAAGGCCATCGACCGAGCCCGCGAGACCCGCGGCAGCCTCACCCTCGGCGACGTGGCCGAGGTCATCAAGTCCACCGCCTACAAGGTCACGCGCGTGGGTGAGCTCATCGGCGGCGAAGTCGCCGACAGGCTCGGCCTTCCCTTCGGCGTGGCCGACCTCTCCCTCGCCCCCACACCCGCCGTGGGCGATTCCGTAGGCGAGATCTTCCAGAGCTGCGGCCTCTCCTCCATCGGCGCCCCCGGCTCCACCGCCGTGCTCGCCATGCTCAACGACGCCGTGAAGAAGGGCGGCGTGTTCGCCTCGTCGCACGTCGGCGGACTCTCCGGCGCCTTCATCCCCGTTTCGGAGGACTCCAGCATCGAGGCGGCCGCCAACACCGGCGCGCTCACCCTTGAGAAGCTGGAAGCCATGACCAGCGTCTGCTCCGTGGGCCTCGACATGATCGCCATCCCCGGCGACACGCCCGCCGCCACCATCTCCGGCCTCATCGCCGACGAAATGGCCATCGGCATGATCAACACCAAGACCACCGCGGTGCGCGTCATCCCCGTTCCCGGCAAGGGCGTGGGCGCGACCGCCGTCTTCGGCGGCCTCCTCGGCCAGGCCGAGATCCGGCCCGTGCGCCCCGGCGACGCCTCCGGTTTCATCAGCCTCGGCGGCCGCATCCCGGCCCCCATCCACAGCCTGAAGAACTGATTCACCACGCAGTTCACGAAAGAAGGCCCTTCCGGAACGGAGGGGCCTTCTTTTTCGCATCCGGCTTGTGATTTTTACGACTTGATATTTTTTCCCCCGCGGGGTTGTCATATCACCATTTCCGGCATATCGTGACCCAAACCCCTCTTGCGTCCGACTCCAACAGCAGGCACAAGCGGGGCGGCAACGCACATCCATGAACTGCACAAGGAGCAATTTATGGCATTCACACGAAGACAATTCCTCAAGTCGGCAGGAGCGGGCGCCTTATGCCTCACGCTCGCCCAGTTCGGCTTCGATGCGGGAGAGGCCAGGGCATACGCGGCCTCCCTGAAGATCGAGGGAGCGAAGGAAGTCATTACGGTCTGCCCGTTCTGCGCCGTCTGCTGCCAGGTCATCTGCCACGTGAAGGACGGCAGGCTCGTCTCCACCGAGGGCGACCCCGACCATCCCGTCAACGAAGGCGGCCTCTGCGCCAAGGGCGCGGCCCTCTTCAGCATGTACTCCGGCGAACACCGCCTCAAGAAGCCCCTGTACCGCGCGCCCTTCAGCGACCGCTGGGTCGAGAAGGACTGGGACTGGACTCTTGACCAGATCGCCCGCCGCGTGAAGGATGCACGCGACAAGGACCTGATCGAAAAGAACGGCAGGGGCCAGACGGTCAACCGTCTCGAATCCGTATTCAGCATGGGTACCTCGCACGCCACGAACGAAGAGTGCGAAGTCATCCGACAGCACATGATGGGCCTGGGCGTGGTGCATATAGACCACCAGGCCCGGGTCTGACACAGTCCGACTGTACCGGCTCTGGCAGAGTCGTTCGGACGTGGGGCTATGACGAATCACTGGATCGACATCAAGCATGCTGATGTCGTCCTGATTATGGGCAGTAATGCTGCCGAACATCATCCTGTTGCGATGAAATGGATCCTGCGCGCAAAGGACAGGGGGGCCGAGCTCATCCATGTCGACCCGAAGTTCTCGCGCACGTCCGCCCGATGCGACTATCATGTGCCGATTCGTTCCGGCACCGATATCGCGTTCCTGGGCGGCATGATCAACTACATTCTCACTACGGAAAGCTGGTTCAGGGAATACGTGCTGGAGTACACCAACGCGTCCTTCGTGCTTGACGATTCGTATGAGTTCAATGACGGCCTCTTCAGCGGCTATGACGCGGCAACGCGCACCTACGACCGCTCGACGTGGAAGTTCAAGCTCAATGCCGACGGAGCCCCTCTGGAGGACCGCACCCTTCAGAACCCGCGCTGCGTCATCAACATGATGCGGAACCACTACAGCCGCTACACGCTGCAGAACGTCTCCGACGTCACCGGCGTATCCAAGGAAGACATCATGAAGGTCTACAAGGCCTTCGTCTCCACCGGACGCCGCGACAGGGCCGGCACGATCCTCTACGCCATCGGCTGGACGCAGCACACCGTAGGCGTGCAGAACATCCGCTCCTCCGCCATCGTCCAGCTTCTGCTGGGCAACATCGGCGTGGCGGGCGGCGGCATCAACGCCCTCCGCGGCGAGCCGAACGTGCAGGGTTCCACCGACCATGCGCTTCTGTACCATACCATGCCCGGCTACCTTGCCATGCCGCTTTCTCCCTGGCAGGACCTTGAGACCTACCAGAAGAACAACCGCCCGGTGACGCATGTCAAGAACAGCACGAACTGGTGGAGCAACAAGCCGAAGTACTTCGTAAGCCAGCTCAAGGGCTACTTCGGTGACAAGGCCACGCCCGAGAACGGCTTCTGCTACGACCTGCTTCCCAAGCTGGAGCCGGGCGAGGACTACTCCTACGCCTATGTGATCGACAAGGCCCTCCAGGGCCGGATGCGCGGCGGCTTCATCTTCGCCGTGAATCCCCCCGGAAGCTTCCCCAACGTGAACAAGGACCGCGCGGCGCTCGACAAGCTCGACTGGCTCGTCGACGGAGAGCTCCATAACTCGGAAAGCTCCGACAACTGGCACCGCCCGGGCGTCAACCCCGCAGACATGAAGACCGAAGTCTTCCTCCTTCCCTCGGCGCACCGCATCGAGAAGGAGGGAACGGTCTCCAACTCCGGCCGCTGGCTCCAGTGGACCGCAAAGGCCGTCGAACCGCCCTACGAATGCCGCTCCTTCGGCGACATGTACGTACCGCTGTTCAACCGCATCCGCGAGCTCTACAGGAAGGAAGGCGGCAGGTGCCCCGAACAGGTGCTCATGCAGGACTGGCCCGAGAAGTTCGAGCCGATTGACTGGATGAAGCGGATCAACGGCGTCTTCTGGAAGGATGTCACCATCAACGGCAGGACGTACCGCAAGGGCGACTGCGTGCCTGCGTTCGGCCATCTGAAGGACGACGGCTCCACTTCCTCCCTCTGCTGGATCTACAGCGGCAGCATCACCGAGGAAGATGGAAACAAATCCAAAAGACGTGACCCGTCACAGACTCCGGAACAGGCGAAGATCGGCATCTACCCCGGCTGGTCGTGGTGCTGGCCCGTCAACCGCCGCATCCTCTACAACCGCGCCTCGGTCGACCCCGACGGCAAGCCGTGGGATCCGAACCGCATGGTCATCGAGTGGAAGGACGGCAAGTGGATCGGCGACATCCCCGACGGCGGCGGCAAGCCGGTGAACCTGGGCGGCCCCCGCCCGTTCATCATGCAGACCGACGGCATGGGCGCGCTCTTCGGGCCCGGACGTCTCGACGGACCTCTCCCCGAGCACTACGAGCCTGCGGAGACGCCTATCACGCAGCATCCGTTCTCCAGCCAGCTCACCTCGCCCTGCTTCAAGTTCCTCAAGAGCGAATACGACCTCTTCGCGAGCCCTGCCGACCCGATGTACCCCATCGTGCTGACCACATACAGCGTGACGGAGCACTGGTGCGGCGGCGGCGAGACCAGGAACGTACCCGAGCTGCTTGAAGCCGAGCCCCAGCTCTACATCGAGATGAGCCCCGAGCTTGCGAAGGAGAAGGGCATCAGCAACGGCGACGGCGTCCTTGTGGAAAGCGCCCGCGGAACCTGCGAGGCCATAGCCATGGTCACCGTGCGCCTGCGGCCCTTCACGATCATGGGCAGGACCGTCCACGAAGTCGGCATGCCGTTCTTCGCCGGATGGATGACCCCCGGTACGGGCGATTCCTCGAACCGCCTCACCGTCGGCGCCTACGATCCGAACACGACGATCCAGGAATCCAAGGCCTGCCTTGTCAATCTCCGCAAGATCGACAAGCTGACCGAAATAGCCAGATAGCAGCGCCATGGCCCCGCCCGCCTGCGGGCGGGGCCGCACTGAGGAGAACAACTTATGCCTAAAGCATTTCTTGTCGATGTCACGAGGTGCACGGCATGCCGCGGCTGTCAGATGGCGTGCAAGATCTGGCATAACCTGCCTGCCGTAAAGACCTTTCAGACCGGCACCCACCAGAATCCGCCGGACCTGAACCCCTGCAATCTCAAAATCGTACGCTTCAGCGAGCGCCTTGACGATTCGGGGACCGTCCACTGGAACTTCTTCCCCGACCAGTGCCGCCACTGTGTCAGGCCCATCTGTGTGGAAGTGGCGAACTCCGCCGTTCCCGGAGCCATGGTGAAGGATGAGAAGACCGGCGCCGTCCTTGTGACGGAAAAAAGCCGCCAGCTCACGCAGAAGGATGCGGAAGCCGTCATCCATGCCTGCCCCTACGACATCCCCCGCTATGATGCCGAGAAGAAGATGCTGACGAAGTGCGACATGTGCATCGACCGCATCAGCGCCGGCATCCCCCCGATGTGCGTGAAGACCTGCCCTACGGGGACCATGTTCTTCGGCGAAAGGGAAGAGGTCCTCGCCGAGGCGCAGCGCCGCCTTGAGAAGGTGAAGCAGCGCTTCC
>JAKSQA010000055.1 GCA_024404335.1 Mailhella sp. | reverse complement strand
TCGCCGCGGCCGCGATCGGAGCGCCGGCGCTGCTTTCAAGGCCTGCGGCCACCTGGCCGACGAGCGTTCCTATCACAGGCTGCAGCTCAAGAAGGCTCGCTCCTTCCATGTGGTACGGCCGGGCACCGCCGGAAGAGGCCTCCACGCACTGCATGTCAAGGCTGAAGCCTTCGCCGGCCTGGTTGAGCGTTCCCCATACCGCATAGCGGGCATGGGCGGAAAGCGCCTTGGTCCGGGCGCTCGCGGACGTTTCAGCTCCGCGTGAAGGTGCGGCGGCAGGCACCGCCCTGAAGCCCCTCTTCCCCAGCTCGCTTCCCACGAGGACGGGGATATCCTTCGCGAGCTGAGCCGAGCCGGCAGGCCCGTTGACGGCAAAGGGCAGGACGAGGACCCTGGCTTCCGCCGCCGAAGCCGCAGCATACATGAAGAAGCAGACGGCAATGGCAAGAAGATCAGCAAGGATTCTGCGCATAGAGTTCTCCGAATCTCAGTTCAAGACTGCGGTCCATGCAGGCCGCAAGCTCCTGGTTATGCGTCACTATGACAAGCGTCATGCCCAGTTCACGGTTCAGATCCCTGAGGACCTCCGTGACCCGGGCTCCGGTTTTCTCATCAAGGTTGCCCGTCGGTTCATCGGCGAGCAGAACTTTGGGGTGCATCAGCGTGGCTCTCGCAATGGCCGCGCGCTGCCGCTCTCCTCCGGAAAGCGTGGTCACATGGTGGCTGCGGCGTTCCGAAAGACCTACGCGCTCCAGTGCCTCCTCAGCCATCTCAAGGGCCTTCTTCCGGGGAAGCCCGGCGATGATGGCCTGCATCGCGACGTTCTCGACCGTCGTGAACTCAGGAAGCAGGTGGTGGAACTGGAAGACGAATCCCAGTTCCCTGCTGCGGAAGACGGCGGCCTCCGTCGGGGACAGACGCGTGAGATCGCGCCCTTCGAACAGCAGGGTTCCCGATGTGGCCCTGTCCAGAGTCCCGAGTATGTGCAGGAGGGTTGATTTTCCCGATCCGGATGAGCCTACTATGGCGAGGGTCTCCCCGGCACGGACGGTCAGATCGACGCCTTTGAGAATAGTGAGCTCCCCCGCAGGACCGCTTACGGGCTTGACCAGGGAGGATGCCTGGTAGAGCGCGCTTCCGTCGCCTTCGGAGACGTGTCCGTTCAGCAGGCTACTCATAGCGCAGCGCCTCGGCAGGTATGAGGGAAGCAGCCTTCCGGGCCGGATATATGGTCGCCAGGAAGCATAGAAGCATGGAAACGGCGCCGATGGCAAGAAGGTCGAAGGGGTCGATGATGACCGGAAGCGTATCCATCATGTAGACATCCGGAGGAAGCTCGATGAACTGGTATTTCCGAAGGAGCAGCGCGAGCGCTATCCCAAGCACATAGCCGATGGCCGTTCCGACCGCGCCGATGATCGTGCCCTGCATCATGAATATGCGCCTCACGGCGGAGGCGGATGCCCCCATCGACATCAGTATGGCGATGTCGCGGGTCTTCTCCATGACGAGCATCACAAGCGAGGTTATGATGGAGAAGGACCCGACAAGGATGACCATGACAAGCACGATGAACATGCCGAAGCGTTCAAGCTGGAGCGCCGCGAACAGGTTGGCGTTCATGTCTATCCAGTTGCGGGTGAGGAACGGAGGCCCGAGAGTGTCCGCCACGGCGTGCGCTATGTCCTGCGCCCGGTACGGATCGTCGACGAAGGCCTCGATGCCTGAAATGCGCCCCGATGGATATCCCATGACCTCCTGGGCGGCCGAAAGGCTCACATAGGCAAGACGGGAGTCGAAATCGGACATCCCCGAGTTGAATATGCCCGCCACGCGGAAGCTCTTAAGCTTCGGGACGAATCCGGCCGTAGTCCTCTGACCTGCAGGCGACATGAGACTGACCCTGCTGCCCACCCTGAGCCTGAAGCGGCGGGCGAGGTCCTTGCCGACGATCATGCCGGCCGGACCTTCCGCGCGGGCAAGGTCTCCGGGGGTTCCGGATTCCAGGTTCCGGAGCAGGGGCATGGCATCCACGGACTGCGCCGGATCGATGCCGCGGACGACAAGCCCGGTCGCCCCTCCGGGCGTGGAGAAGAGGACCTCGGCATACAGGAAGGGCGCCGCAGCCTTCACACCCGGCACGGAAAGCACCCTGTCGAGCACGGGGGTGACGGCCTTCCCCTCACCGGGATCGAAGGCCCCGGGGCTCATGGCCGAAACCAGCACATGGGGATTCGCACCGAGGATCTTCTCCCTCATCTCCGTCGTCACGCCGTTGTAGACGCTCATGACGATGACGAGCGCCGCGACGCCTATGGCGACACCGAGGACCGACATCATCGAGATGAGGGAGATGAACGTGCGCTTGCTGCGGGATGTCAGGTAGCGCGCCGCTATGAATGAGGAGAATCCCATACGGTATCCGGATCCTGTCGTTTATGTTTCTCGTTTACCCGCACGCTTCATCGGCAGCGGCATCAGGCCTCGGAACGGAGCAGCGGGAAGAGCAGGACCTCGCGGATGGAGGGCTCGTCGGTGAGGAGCATGGTGAGCCTGTCGATGCCGATGCCCTCGCCCGCAGTCGGAGGCATGCCGAACTCCAGGGCGCGGAGATAGTCGTTGTCGAGGGGGCAGGCCTCCTCGTCGCCGTTGGCCTTCGCCTCGACCTGCGCCTCGAAGCGGAGGCGCTGGTCGACGGGATCGTTCAGCTCGGAGAATGCGTTGCCGTATTCGCAGCCGCAGATGAAGAACTCGAAGCGGTCGGTGATCTCGGGGTTCTCGTCGTTCCGGCGGGCCAGCGGGGAGATTTCGGCGGGGTAGGCGTAGATGAAGGACGGCTGCACCAGCTTCTCCTCGACATCAAGGTCGAACAGGCGGGACTGCAGCTTGCCGATACCCTCGCTTTCCATGTACCGTTCGCCATGTTCGCGCAGATAGGCGCGCACCGCCTCCATGTCGTTATAGAACTCGGGGCTGTGTCCGCCGATCTTCTCCAGCGCCTCATGATAGGACATGCGGGTCCAGTGCCCGGGCGTGAGGTCGATTTCCTTCCCCTGGTAGCTGACGATGGTGCTGCCGCACACTTCCCTCGCGATATGCGCGAAGAGCTGCTCCGTCAGGTCCATGAGGTCCTCATAGGTCGCATAGGCCCAGTAGAACTCGCAGGTTGTGAACTCGGGGTTGTGGCGCGTGTCGATGCCCTCGTTGCGGAAGCAGCGGTTGATCTCGAACACCCTCTCCATGCCGCCGACGATAAGCCGCTTGAGATAGAGCTCAGGCGCGATGCGCATGTAGAGGTCCATATTCAGCGCGTTATGGTGCGTGACGAAGGGGCGGGCGGTCGCGCCGCCGGCGATCGCATGCATCATCGGGGTCTCCACTTCCATGAAGCCCTTCTGCTCCATGAAGCGGCGGAACTCCCTCACGATACGGGAACGCTTGCGGAATATGTCGCGGGCGCGGGGATTCATGATGAGGTCGACATAGCGCTGGCGGTAGCGCGACTCCACATCGGTAAGGCCGCTGTGCTTGTCGGGCAGGGCCCGGAAGGACTTGCTGAGAAGGCGCACGGTATCGCACCTGAGGGTAAGCTCACCCGTCTTGGTGCGGAAAAGGCCGCCGGTGACGCCGACGATGTCGCCTACGTCAAGCGTCTTGAAGGATGCGAAGGCCTCCTCGCCGAGCACGGCCTTCTCGGCATAGCACTGCAGCGTGCCGGAACGGTCCATGAGGTGGAAGAAGATGACCTTGCCGAAGGAGCGAGAGGACATCATGCGGCCTGCGAGCGAGAAGGTCATGCCGAGCGCCTGCAGCTCGTCGTCGGTGCATGCCTCGTACTCGGCATGGACGAGGGCCGCCTCATGCTCCCGCCTGAAATCGTTGGGATAGAGGGAAACCCCGCTGTCAAGAAGGTCGCAAGCCTTTCCTACGCAGTTCTTCACCACTTCGTTGAGCTCGCCGTGATCGGCGAAATTCTCAAGCATGGGCATGAAATATTCCACATGTTCCGACTTGGATGCAAGCTTGATGGGCTTGCGCGTCTTCTTCTGGGCTTCCAAGGACTTCTCTCCTGCCGGGCTCTTCCCGGCTCTATAGAAATTGAATTCAATCAATGAAATATGCGAAAACGCTTTCGGCCTCATCGGCCGCCGCCTATCCGGGCGGAGCGGGGAGTTCCCCCATGGCATCCGGAGGTCCGCTGAAAAGATTTGCGTAGGCCAAATATTCCCTGCCGTCAAGTCCGCGGCCGGAGGGGCCGTCTTCGTGGGCATGGCCTGCCAAAGTGAAACGGCAGCCTGAAGCGATCTCCGGAGCAACTAAACGCTTGCCCTTGCGCCGACCGTGGTCTACATAAGGGCATGGATATCGCAAGGCTCTGCGCCGCTGCCGCGCTTCTGCTCTCACTCCTCATTCCTGCTCCTTCCGTCTTCGCCATGGAAATCCCCGTGACGCAGCCCGGAGAGGATGTGCGCTGGATATCCCCCGAAAAGGGTCTGGACGCAGCCTCCGCCGCATGGCCGGAAGACGACAGCGGATTCCAGAGCGGCATACTCATCACCATACTCCGATTCGACACCGCATATTTCGACTTCCGCCTCCTGAGCTCCCGCTGGGACTCCCGTCCTCCCAGGCCTCTGAGGAACTGGGCCGAGGACTACGGCCTTGCCGCCGCGGTCAACGCCTGCATGTACCTCAAGGACAACGAGACGGCCACGGGCTACATGCGCAGCGGCGACCGGACGAACAATCCCCGCTTCGCCTCCCGGTACGGAGCCTTCTTCGTGAGCGGCCCCCGTCAGGCCGGACTGCCGCGGGCCGCCGTGCTCGACAAGTTCAGCGACGACTGGGAGCGGCTGCTGCCCCTGTATGACAACGTCGTGCAGAACTTCCGGCTCATGGGAGCCGGCGGCACCCAGATCTGGCCAGAGAACGGCCCCAGGCATGCCGTCTCCGCAGTGGCCGAAGACCTCAACGGGCGCATACTCTTCCTTCACTGCGCTTCGCCGGTCTCCGTAAACGAATTCGTCAGGGCCATAAGCGCCCACAGGCTCAATCTCAATTCCGCCATGTACACGGAGGGCGGCAAGGAGGCCTCGCTTCTCCTGGACTCCCCCGGCGGCGGACTGCTGCGCCACGGCTTCTCCGCCGCAGGCGTCCTGCTCTCCTCCATGGGGGAGAATCTGGAACTCCCCAACATCCTCGGCGCCGTGCGGGCCTCCCGTCCCTGACGGACTGACGCAGAGCCCACGCATGACGCGCCCTGCAGGGAAGACAATGAACCTCGGCTGCCTCTGCATATTCCTGGCCACCGTATTCTTCAGTTCCATGGAAGTCGCCCTCAAGACCGTGGCGCAGGACTTCCATCCGATGCAGATGAACTGCACCCGCTTCCTCATCGGAGGTCTTCTCCTCCTGCCGTTCGCGCTGGGCTCCATCAGGCGGAAGGGCATAAGCATCCCCGCGGCGGCCTGGGCGGAATTCGCCCGGCTCGCATTCACGGGGCTCGTCGTCAGCATGATGCTCTACCAGTGCTCGATTCTCAGGGCGCCGGCCTCCGTCATAAGCGTGCTGTTCAGCTGCAACCCGATACTCGTCTTTGCATTCGCCTTCCTCATCCGGAAAGAGGCCCTGACGCGCGAGCATGTCGCCGCCCTCGTCCTGGAAGCCGTCGGGGCATTCCTGATCATCGATCCCCTCCATGCCAGGCCGGACATGTCGGGCGTGGTCCTCGTGCTGGCATCGGCGGCCCTGTTCGCCCTCTATGTCGTCCTGGGCAAGCGGCTCTGCACCACATACGGCGCGCTGGCCTCCACATCGTTCATCTGCCTTGCCGCAAGCGCGGAGATGCTTGTCATCATGGCGGCATCGCATGTTCCGCCCATCGCCGGAGCCCTGGATTCCGCCGGGCTCGGAATGTTCGCACGCATTCCCTTCATCGAGGGATACACGGCTTCCAACATTCCGGCATTCCTGTATATATGCGTATTCGTCACTGCAGGCGGGTTCGCATGCCACTTCAAGGGCATAGAGATGACATCGCCCGTCACCGGGTCAATCCCCTTCTTCTTCAAGCCCGTGCTCGCCCCCATGCTCGCCATGGCCGTCCTGGGGGAGGCCATACCTGCAGGTATGTGGGCGGGGATAGCCGTCATGCTCCTTGCATCGATCACATCCATGGTGCCCGCGCTCAGGGCATCACGCCTCCGCCGCCGGCTTCAGCCCGGCGGATAGGGCAGGGCTGCGGATGCGGCCCCCGCCGCACCGTCATCCCCTCGCCTTCGAAGAGCGCTCGATCAGGTTCACCGCATGTTCGATCTGGCCGCCGAGAGCCGAATGCCGCTTCATCTCGTTCTCAGCGGAAGTGATGCCCTTGATCACCGTCGAATGCCTGCGGTTGAAACGCTCGCCGATCTGCTCCAGCGTGAGGTCGGTATGCTTGCGCAGAAGGAAGAACGCCGTATTGCGGGCCACGACTAGCTCCTGCCGGCGGGATTTCGACGCAAGCTGGTTCAGCGTGAGGTCGAAGCTGCGGCACACCAGGGAGATGATCTCGTCTAGACCGAGGCTCGGCTTCACGCGGGCGACGGTCCTGATGACCTCCATGGCCATCTCCTCCGTCACCTCCTGGCCCGATATCCTTGCCTGGAGAAGCAGGTTGTGGAGGCAGCTCTCCAGAAGGCGCACGTCTCCGGTCACGCTGTCGGCCAGCATGTCCGCAACGGAATCCGCGAGGACGACGGGAATGCGTTCCTATGTGGTAGCACGATTCATAA